>JAAXHV010000315.1 GCA_012270695.1 Gammaproteobacteria bacterium
TGGTTTTTTCCTCAAGACCATGCCGGTCTTTTGCGTGGGCTTGAGCGCCGAGGCAGCCGGCGATATAGGCGGGTTTGCCGGCCCGGTGAACGTGCCGGGGGAAACAGCTGTTGCCTGCGTCGAATACCTGCGCAATAACGATATCGACAGCGCGGTGTCCTACAAGATGACCATCGATCATGCTTTTTCCCAAACTATCAGTATTATGTTGGGCAACCTGACGTCACGTCCGCTCATCCCTGTCTTTATCAACTGTATTACGACACCGTTTGTGCCCTTCAGACGCACCCGTATGCTGGGAGAGGCAATTGGAAGGTATGCTCTTACATTGAATAAGAGGGTGTTATTTCTTGCCTCGGGCGGTATGTCACACCACCCTGTCCGATATTATCCGGAACACGGCATGGGTGAAGAGGAGGTTGAAGCGTGGAAATTATCGGGTGGCGATGATCCAAAATCCCTGACGCCTGCTCAATGGCTGGAACGACTGGAGGTGATGCACCATGAAGGCGCAGAAATGATCGCGCGCGGTGAGCGCACTGCCAGGGATATGCGTTTGAATGCGGCGTCGGACCGGCGTTTCCTGGAGCTGTTCACGCAGAACAGGCTGGAAGAATACGACGATTGGGATCAGCATGAACTGGTTGAGCAAGGCGGCATCGGTTCCATGGAACTGCATACCTGGATCGCCGCAGCCTGCGCGCACAAGGTTGCCGGCGGCAATTTACCTGTCCTGGATTTCTATACCGTTGCCCCGGAACTCGGTATCGCCGCGGGTATCGTCCATGGGGATTAGCCGGACAAGGCCTCAGCCGCTTTCCTGTGGCTGGCAAGCAGACCGGGGACGCGTTTCGGGTCGGTGCGGCCCCAGCCGCATTCCGTGCCGACTCCGAAATCTGTTATAAAGTTCTGCGCCACCTCCATGCGTTGCAGGTCGCCGTCCTCGTCATCATAATGTATCAAGCCCAGATAAAGTCTCGCATCGCCTTCGAAGCGTTTTAACGGTATGAAATAAGCAGGGTCGGTCCGCTCCCTGGGAACCGGGATATGCAGAAAATCCACCTGTCGCCTGACGCCGTCGACAATGCCGTTCATCAGTTCCACGAGTATGCCCGCATCTTTCGGCATGACCAGGTGCTCATCGTAAGGGGTGCCGTAACACAGGTGATAACCCAGTTTCACGTCTGCCGGCACGGAGTCGCCCAGCACGGCCAGTTCGGTAAATATCTGCTCTTTGTAGTCCGCGGGTCGATGCGGAAAGTAATTCTCGAAGGTCAGCACTTCCTGGCAGACGTCATACTGTATGCACAAGTCTTCATGGGGGATCTTGTCCAGGATCCTGTTCAGGGCATTCAGCAGTGATTTCAGGTAGACGCTCAGGTAATCGTCATAGGCCTTGTGGCTGACATACATATAGCAACTGGCCATGGGCGTGGGCAGGCAGACCTGGAAGCGGACTTGGTCCGGGATGAGCCCTTCGCTGCGCAATCGTTTAAATATGCCGTAGGAGTATTCTGCGGCTTGGTCATACCCCGTTGTAAACTCCACGCTATCAGGATCGATGTCCTCCTTGAAACGCAACAGGGGTAAAGAGCGCAGGAATTTTCCATCCCACTGGTACAATTTCATTTCCGCTACCGTCGTATCGATTTCCATGGTGGGGTGTTCCAGCAGCATGGTTCTTTGAAAATAAATCCAGCGTGCCCGTTCACCGGTCTCGCCATCAGGTATTTTGTCAAGGTATGCGCCCAGCTCGGCGCTGATTTCACGAAATACCTGGTCACAGTTGTCCATGGCGATACTGCCGACAAGATGGATGGTATCGGATCCGGCTGTTCGATTCATCGCTGTTTCTCAGATATCGAAGACATGAGGTATCATACCTCGCAGGTTACGTGATGACGGAAATATGTTGAACACTGACATTATACAGAAGGAATTTCCTCAGGCTGAAGGATTAAAATACCTGAATCACGCGGCGGTAGCCCCATGGCCCAAACGAACCAAAGACGCCGTCGTTGCTTTTGCTCACGAGAATATCACCTACGGCGCAAGCCGTTACCACTTGTTTAACGAAAAGGAAGATCAGCTGCGCCGTCAGCTTCAGGTTCTTATCAACGCCCCTTCAATCAATGATATCGCCCTGCTGAAAAACACTTCGGAAGCCCTCTCTGTGGTTGCAGCGGGGATTAAATGGAAAACCGGTGACAACGTCGTCACATCCGCGGAAGAATTCCCTTCAAACTGGATTCCCTGGGATGCGCAAATAGTGCATGGCGTGTCCTTAAAGAAAGTGGATATCAGGAACGAACGCCCGGAACAGGTATTGATGGATGCCTGCGATAAGCGCACTCGGGTATTGACCGTCAGTTCTGTACAGTTCAGCAGCGGCATACGGCTGGATTTGGAGGTCCTGGGTGATTTTTGCAAGGCAAACGGCATCCTTTTTTGTGTTGACGCCATTCAAAGCATTGGCGCCCATGCCATGGACGTGCAGAAAATACAGGCCGACCTGGTCATGGCCGATGGCCACAAGTGGATGTTGGGCCCCGAAGGTTTAGCCCTGTTTTATTCCAATGCAGCGATACGTGATGAGTTAAACCTGTACCAGTATGGCTGGCACATGACCTCAACTCCCGATGACTACGACATCACATCCTGGCAACCGGCAACCAGCGCTAAACGGTTTGAACCGGGTTCCAACAACCTGCTGGGCATCCATGCCTTGTCCGCCAGTCTGAGCCTGATTGAAGAACTGGGTATGGCGGCTATCGAAAAGGAACTGGCTGTGAAAGTTTCCTATCTTATGGACAAGCTGACGAAGCTGGACCGGGTGAGTCTCATTACCCCCACCAACCCCCGGCAACGAGCGGGTATTGTGGCTTTCCAGGTTGCCGGAGCCGACCTGCGGGAATTGCATAAGCGACTGCTGGAAGACCGGGTTATATGCGCCTATCGGGGCGGCGCTATCCGTTTTTCACCCCACTACTATACCAGCATGCAATGTCTTGATAATTCACTTGATGTTTTATCTGTAAATATATAATGTTGAAAAACCAACCTGACTTACCCGGAGAGATGTAATTTGTGCGGCATCGTAGGCTTGTTTGCTAAATCGCAAGCGGTAAAAACCGAACTGGGATCTCACCTGTCCAATATGTTAATTCAGATGACGGAAAGGGGACCGGACAGTGCCGGTATTGCCGTCTATCGCAACCCGGTAAATGCGGGATGCACCAAATTCACGCTTCTGGCGCCGGACGACAACTATAACTGGGACTATGTAAGAAGCAGGTTCACCGAGTATATCGATGCTGAACCGGATCTCCTCGTGTACGCGAATCATGCAGTGTTAACCCTGGATGGTGAGCGCCAGGGTATTTATGAATGGTTTTATACGCAGTTTCCCGAGTTGTATATCAACAGTTCCGGTACGGCGATTGAAATTTATAAAGATAAAGGGCTCCCGGCAAACGTCCTGGAGCGGCTTGATGTGAAACAGTTTACCGGCACGCATGCACTGGGCCACTCCCGCATGGCAACAGAAAGCGCAGTGACGATCCAACACTCTCACCCCTTCTCCACCGGACAGGACCTATGCCTTGTACATAATGGGTCATTATCCAACCACAATCGGTTGCGTGAGGAGTTGCAAAAACACGGCATAATTTTCAGGACGGATAACGACAGCGAAGTTGCCGCCGGTTATCTGATGTATCGCCTGCGTCGGGGTGACAGCCTGGACGATGCCCTGGAAAGTGCGCTTGAAGATCTGGATGGTTTTTACACTTTTGCTATCGGCACACGAAAAGGCTTTGCGGTGTTACGCGATCCGATCGCCTGTAAACCTGCGGTTATGGCGGAAACCGATGAATGGGTGGCGATGGCATCGGAATACCGTGGCATCGCCGTTCTACCCGGCGCTGAGCGGGCTGATTACTGGGAACCAGAGCCGGGCAAGGTATACAGCTGGAGTCATTGAATGCTCACAGAGGTCGATCTGGCAAAAAGTAGTGTGCGCACATTGAACGCACGTTTGCATAAGCAGACGGATAAAAATCGTGAAACTGGTTGGCGTATCCTGAATCCCGGAGGACGGCACAACATCGCGGTCGGGATTAATGCGGCGTTAACGGTCCGCATCGAAGGTCATACGGGCTACTACTGCGCCGGCATGAATCAGCATGCAACGATCACGGTGCATGGCAACGTGGGGCCTGGCGTCGCTGAAAATATGATGTCAGGGGTTGTACATGTGACTGGCAACGCCTCCCAGTATGCCGGCGCTACAGCGCATGGAGGGTTACTCGTTATAGAAGGTAATACAAGCTCCAGGTGCGGCATTTCCATGAAGGGTATCGATATCGTTGTCAAGGGGTCGGTCGGCCACCTGAGCGCATTTATGGCACAAGCGGGAAGGTTGGTTATTTGTGGTGATGCAGGAGATGCCCTGGGTGATTCACTGTACGAGGCGCGCATTTATCTCAAGGGGAAAACTGCCGGTCTGGGTATGGATTGTATCCAGAAGCCGATGCGAGAGCAACACCTGGTCGAGTTGAATAATTTACT
This sequence comes from Gammaproteobacteria bacterium, assembly GCA_012270695.1. Classification (GTDB taxonomy): domain Bacteria; phylum Pseudomonadota; class Gammaproteobacteria; order Eutrophobiales; family Eutrophobiaceae; genus JAAXHV01. The sequence continues at coordinate 4,570 of JAAXHV010000315.1, forward strand.
GCAAAAAGCCGGAATTACTGGTATGGATGCTTCCGGTTTTCGGCGTTACGGCTCTGCCCGCAAGTTGTATCACTTTGATGTCGATAATGTGGATTCATATTAGCAGCTATGTCTGTTGAAGAAAAAAAGGCGTGGTTACGTGAATCTGCAACGTTTTCGCGGCCGGTTATTGCTGAAATCCAACGGGCTGCCAATACGGGAATATACGATATACGTGGTTTTGGCGCAAAACGCCAGCTTCCCACGTTCGATGACCTGGTTTTTCTCGGAGCGAGTATGTCCCGCTATCCCCTTGAGGGTTATCGTGAACGCTGTGCTACCAATGTCACCCTGGGAACGCGCTTTGCGAAAAAACCCGTTGAACTGAAAATTCCGATCACGATTGCCGGGATGAGTTTTGGGGCATTGTCGGCGCCGGCCAAAGAGGCGCTTGGACGCGGGGCTTCTGCTGTGGGCACCAGCACCACGACTGGCGACGGCGGTATGACGCCGGAGGAACGCGAACATTCCGAGATACTGGTGTACCAGCTTTTGCCATCCCGCTATGGTATGAACCCGGACGATTTACGTAAGGCTGATGCATTGGAGGTGGTAGTAGGACAGGGAGCAAAACCTGGCGGTGGCGGCATGTTGCTGGGCCAGAAAATAAGCCAGCGCGTTGCTGAGATGCGCGATTTGCCTGAGGGCATTGACCAGCGCAGCGCCTGCCGTCATCCGGACTGGACCGGCCCTGATGATTTGGCAATCAAAATTCAGGAACTGCGTGAAATTACTGACTGGGAAAAACCGGTACACATCAAAATCGGCGCGAGCCGGACTTATTTCGATACCATGCTTGCCATAAAGTCTGGCGCTGACGTGATTGTGCTGGATGGTATGCAGGGAGGCACCGCAGCAACACAGGATGTATTTATCGAGCACGTGGGTATCCCTACCATGCCGGCAGTGAGACTGGCAGTGGAAGCATTAAAAGAAATGGACCTGCACCGCAAAGTCCAGCTAATCGTTTCCGGCGGTATCCGCAGCGGCGCAGATGTAGCCAAAGCGCTGGCGCTAGGCGCCGATGCGGTATCCATCGGCACTGCAGCTTTGATAGCGCTGGGTGATAACAGTCCGGAATATGAGAAAGAATATAACCAGTTAGGTACCTCAGCCGGATACTACGATGACTACCAGGAAGGAAAGGACCCGGCTGGCATCTCCACACAGTATGACGAACTTGCCGAGCGGTTTGACCCTGTCAAGGGGGGACGCCGTCTGGCGAATTACCTGCGTGTATTGACACTGGAAACCCAGACACTGGCACGCGCCTGTGGCAAAAGCCACGTACACAACCTCGAACCAGAAGATCTGGTGGCGCTGACCATTGAAGCGGCTGCCATGGCAAAGGTTCCACTTGCGGGAACCGACTGGATTCCAGGTAGTAACAAACCATGAATTAATGAGAGAGTCCGCGAGGTGGATTATGACAACTGACTTGGCCCAGGTTGCAAAACAAAGAGACATCCAATACTTTTTGATCAGTTTTGTTGATCTGTTTGGTACATTAAGGGCAAAACTGGTTCCGGTTCGCGCTATTCAGGACATGCAGAGAGAGGGGGCCGGATTTGCCGGTTTCGCTGCCTGGCTGGATATGACACCTGCTGATCCCGATATGTTCGGTGTGCCTGATCCGGACAGCCTGATTCAACTGCCCTGGAAACCTGAAGTTGGCTGGCTGGCGGCCGACCTGTTGATGAATGGCAAGGAAGTAGAGGCCTCACCACGCATCGTGTTGAAACGGCAACTGGCCAAGGCGGAAACAGCCGGCTATCGAATGATGACCGGCGTGGAATGCGAATATTTCCTGGTGAACCAGGAAGGTACCGCCATCTCTGATCCCGCTGATATACAAAGCAAGCCTTGCTATGATCAGCAGGCCTTGATGCGCCGTTATCCGGTCGTGAAGGAAATTTGTGATTGTATGCTGGAACTGGAGTGGGGGCCTTACCAGAACGATCACGAAGATGCCAATGGTCAGTTCGAGATGAACTGGGACTATAGCGATGCCTTAAAAACGGCCGACCGTCATGCCTTTTTCAAATTTATGGTAAAGACTATTGCGGAAAAGCATGGCATCAGGGCGACGTTCATGCCTAAACCGTTTGCCAACCTTACCGGTAATGGTTGTCATACCCATGTCTCACTTTGGGATGAAACCGGAGGCGAGAACCTGTTCCTGGAAAACAACGACAAACTCGGTTTGTCAGAACTCGCTTACCGGTTTCTGGGCGGTATCATGCACAACGCCACCGCGCTGTGTTCCTTCTTTAACCCGACAGTGAACAGCTATAAACGTATTGATGCGCCACGCACTTTGTCGGGCGCCAGTTGGTCTCCCAGTTCCGTCACCTATACCGGAAATAACCGTACACACATGATCCGGGTACCTGATGCGGGCCGGTTTGAACTACGTCTGATGGACGGCTCGACGAATCCTTATTTGTCGCAGGCGGGTATTCTGGCTGCCGGTCTGGACGGAATAGAAAACCAGCGCGACCCGGGGGAACCACTGCACATCGATATGTACGCAGAGGGACATAAAGTCGAGTCTGCAAAGAAATTGCCAGCTACACTCCTGGATGCATTGCGGCTGTTGGAAGAAAGCCAGGTGTTACGCAGCAGGATGGGAGATGAATTTATTGACTCCTATATCAAGTTAAAGATGCAGGATTGGCGGCAATATACTGCTCATCTCAGTGATTGGGAACGCAAAAATACACTGGACTGTTGACAAGCCAGCCGCGTTAAATACAGGTTATGACGTTGTGATCATCGGCGGCGGAGAAATGCGGGCTAAGTACAAAACAGGTTTTCATAATTCCGCCAGGTCGCCGAAATCACCTCGGAAAGATTGACCTGGTGTAATTCGGCAATTTTTTCTGCGACATAACGGACATAAGCCGGCTGATTCTGTTTGCCGCGGTAGGGAACCGGCGCCAGGTAGGGTGCGTCTGTCTCGATCAGGGTCTTGTCCAAAGGCACTTGTCTGGCCACTTCCTGCAAGGCTTTGGCATTGCGAAAGGTGACAATGCCGGAAAAGGAAATATAAAAATTCAAATCCATGGCTTGCCGCGCCGTTTCCAGGTCATCAACAAAGCAGTGCATTACCCCTCCTACGGCCTCCGCTCCTTCTTCGGCCAGGATTGTTATGACATCACCCCTGGCCTCGCGGCTGTGTATGATGAGGGGCTTGTTGATCTGTCTGGCCGCCCTGATATGGGTGCGAAACCGTTGTCTTTGCCAGTCCAGGTTCCCTTGGCTTCGGTAATAATCCAGCCCTGTTTCGCCGATGGCGACGACCGAGGGGTCATCAGCCATTTCCAGCAGGATTGTTTCAGATAATTCGATTTCCCTGGCAGAATTCGGGTGCACGCCCGCCGATGCGGAAATGCAGGGGTAGGCATCCGCGAGTTGTTTAATTGCGGGGAAGGTCTCGAGGTCGATGGAAACACACAGGATGTGCCCTACCCCGTCCTCCAGTGCCGCCTTGATCACGGCATCTGGACCGCCCTCTGTCTCTATCAGAGGAATATGGCAATGTGAGTCGACTAAATACGGGCTTTGCATGGCTTATTCATCCGCGGATTGATTGCCAATGGACTATAAGTTCTTCCAGCAGGCTTTGTTTATTCAGGTTGAACTCACCGGTGAGCAGGTGGTAGTTCCTCAGGGCCAAATCATAACAACTGATTACTTGTGGTAGGTCCAATCCGTTTGCCAGCAGACGCAGTTCCTTATCGATGAAGGATGGGTCGGCATTTTCAGTCTTTGCACCGCAGCACGCGGCGGCCATTTCACTGAACAGGAAAAGCAACCACTTCAGCACTTCAGTCAGGTCATATTTCTGCCATTTTTCAGCGATTTTTGCCGGGTCCGTGTGCGGAATGCGGGCTTCCTGCAAATCCGCCAGTATTTCCCGCCGTTTGTGCACGGTATCCGTTTCATTCAGTTCCAGCGCCTTCAGCGGAGCTCCTCCGGCCAGTTCCAGTAATGCCCGGGTCTGTTCAGGGTCGCTGATTTGCCCATTCAACCAGTCATAAGCCACAGACCGGTCTGCCTGGTTGAAACTGATTTTCTGGCAGCGGCTGTGTATGGTGACAGGCAATTTGCCGGGTTGGTAAGAGACCAGTATCAATATGGTTGTGGCGGCAGGTTCTTCCAGCGTTTTCAACAGGCTGTTGGCAGAATGCCGGTTCATGCCCTCAGCCGGTTCGATGATGGCTATTTTGTGCCTGCCGTACTGGCTGCTGAGTTGAAGATAGGCAATCAGCTGGCGTACGGCATCCACCTTGATTTGCGCGCCGCCGTTTTCCGGTTTGATAACGAGAATATCGGGATGGCTGCCGGCGTTAAACAGGAGACAGGAACGGCATTGTCCGCATGCCACCGTTTGAACAACGGCTTCACACAGCAGGTACCGGGCAAACTCCAGCGCAAATTGTTCCATGCCGGACCCCTCAGCTCCACTCAGCAACACAGCATGCGCCAGCCTGTCCTGTTCGACAGCATGACTGAGCTGGCGCCATTGTTTTGTTTGCCAGGGATAAGGCATCAGCATAACCCTTTTGCCTCAAGCAGCGACCGTATTTCTGCTGCGATTTTGTCGGCTTCCCTGGCGGCATCGATCACGTGGATTCTTTCGGGATGGCGGCTGGCCAGCTCCAGGTACTTGTGCCGGACACGCCGAAAAAAATTCATAGTCTCTGCCTCGAACCGGTCGGGCGCGCTACGCTTCCTGATGCGCGCTATGCCGACATCCGGCGCTGCGTCGAGCAACAACGTCAGGTCGGGCCTGAGCGCGCCCTGCACCATATCCTGCAGCCGGGCTATGAGTTGTTCATCCACCCCGCGACCGCCTCCCTGGTAGGCAAACGTCGCATCGGTAAACCGGTCGCATAAAATAATCCTGCCGGCGTCCAGGGACGGTTGGATCACGTCCTGGATATGCTGGCGGCGAGCAGCGAATACCAGCAGCATTTCTGTTATTCCGTCAATCATGTCAGCGCCGTCCTGCAGGATGACATTGCGGACGGTTTCGCCTGTAGGGGTGCCGCCGGGTTCCCTGGTCGTAATGACGTTCCCGGGATGTTTTGCAGACAGCAGTTTATAGGCTTTTTGTACCTGTGTGGTTTTGCCTACACCCTCTATGCCTTCAAATGTGATGAATACGCCTGTCATTGTATGTCAGCCGGTGACGACAAATGCAGGTCTGGACGGGGTTTTCAAGACCCGCTGTAAATACATCCCTGTACGCTTAGCATCCGCTATCCCTGCGGATGATAGTCTTGAAAACCCCATCCAGACCTGTATCCAGTGACACTGTGTTCTGTTGTTCACCTGAGTTGATATTTTTTCACCGCCCTGTTGTGTTCTGCAAGAGTGTGGGAAAAGTAGTGGCGTCCGTTTTCTCCCGTTGCAACAAAATATAATTCTGTCCCGGGTTCCGGCTGCAACGCGGCGCGAATGGAGGCTCTTCCAGGCGCGGCGATGGGCGTTGGTGGCAGCCCCTTATAACGATAGGTGTTAAACGGTGAATCGATCTCCAAATCCCTGTGCCGTATATTCCCGTCATAGTTTTCTCCCAGGGCATAAATCACGGTGGGGTCCGTTTGCAGCTTCATATTCTTTTCAAGTCGACGTATGAATACACCGGCAATCTTTTCTCTCTCGTCGGCCATCGCGGTCTCCTTTTCGATCAGGGAGGCCATGATCAAGGCCTGGTAGGGTGATTTGTACGGCAGTCCGATCATCCGCCCACGCCATTCTTCATTTAATACTGTTTCCATCTTGTTGAAAGCGCGACGCAAGAAGTCCACATCTGTCTCACCGGCCGGAAAGTAATAGGTGTCGGGAAAAAAACGCCCCTCCGCGAAATATCCCGGATAACCTATCCCGGCCATTACGCGCTTGGGTTCCGTTGACGTCAACGTCTTCCTGATAAACCGGTTTTCCCGTATGGCAGCCATCATCTGGTTGAAGGTCCAGCCTTCCAATAAGGTCAGCGTGTGCTGCGCTACCTTGCCCGCCACTATCATCTCCAGCAATGACAAAGCGGACGTACCGGGTTCGACCTGGTACTCGCCGGCTTTAATCAAACCGTCAACTCCCCGGACCTTGCCGGCAAGCTGCAGGTAGAAAGGATAATCGAACCAGCCCCGCGTCGCCACACCTTCGGCAACGGCAAGCAGGGACATGCCGGACTCTATGGAGAAGTACTCGGGACCATCGATTTTCAATGGCAGGTTCAACTGCTTTTGTACATCCTGGTAGTACCACCAACCAGCCAGGACCAGAATAAGTGCGGGGATGAGTAACGTTTTTCTCATCAGCTGGCCGCAATACGGTTGTCGGACGTTAATTCCCTCATTAATTCCAGGCTTACATCGATGCTGTTGAACGTTTTGTCGCCGATACGTCTGACCGGCCAGACACCGATCAGGCTGTTGCAATAGAATACCTCATCCGCCTCGAACAATTCTTCGCGAGTTATTGCCCTGATGTCGGTTTCACTACCTGCAGACTCATTCAGCTCGATAATCGACTTTCTTATCACCCCTTCCACGCCGCAGCGGGACAGGTCGGGGGTGATTAATTTACCGTTTTTTACCATGAACAGGTTGCTCATGGAACCTTCGATAACGTTGCCATACGGGTCTGATACGACCCCTTCCGGGTATGGCGTGGCGGCCACCTCCCGGCGCAGGAGGACTTGTTCCAGCCTGTTCAGGTGCTTGATTCCGGCGAAATCGGGGTGATGGCCGATGCGGCGGCGGCATATATAGGAGTCGATGCCTTGGCGATAATATGCTGGCGGATAAATCGGCCAGTCGTGGACGCTGAGTATCCGGTTAGCCGAAATATTTTCAGGAGGTTGATAGCCACGCCCTCCCGTTCCCCGGGTAATGATGATCTTCAGTACTGCTGAAGCGATCGAATCACAAAGCCGGTCTGCCTCCCGTTCGAGCAGATTCCTGTCCGGACAGACGATCGACAAATGCCGGCAACCTGTTTCAAGTCGGGCAAAATGCGCCTCCCGGCAAAGCAGTTTACCGGACTGGACAGCAATCGTCTCGAACACACCGTCACCGAACTGAAGGCCGCGATCATGGATGGAAATGGCGTCGCCAGGCTCGCCATTGACCAGTGCGTCAATCACGTTATGTATCGTGCCACACGGGCTCTCAGGTACTCTTTAAAATGATACACCCGTTTGTGCCGCCAAAACCAAATGAATTGGACATGATGTAGTTCAATTCCATAGCGCGCGCCTCATGGGGTATATAGTCCAGATCACAGGCCGGATCAGGATTATCCAGGTTAATGGTGGGTGGCGCCACCTGATCGCGCAATACCAGAGCACAGAATACGATTTCCACGCTGCCGGCGGCTCCGAGCATGTGGCCGCACATGGATTTTGTGGAACTGAGAGCCAGTTCCCTGGCATGCTCGCCGAAAACCTGTTTAACCGCATTATTTTCGACAATGTCGCCTGCCGGTGTCGAAGTGCCATGGGCATTGACGTAATCAACCCTCGTTTTGTCGATACCGGCGTCACTGAGCGCATTCTGCATACATCGGATCGCGCCTGCGCCATCTGTTGCGGGCGCGGTCATGTGATAGGCATCTCCATTCATACCGGAGCCGGCGACCTCAGCGTATACATTGGCGCCCCTGGACCGGGCATGCTCGTATTCCTCCAGGACTATGACGCCGGCGCCGTCACTTAAAACAAACCCGTCCCGATCCCGGTCCCAGGGCCGGCTGGCCTTTTCCGGTTCATTATTACGCGCGGATAATGCTTTTGCATTGGCAAATCCGGCCATGGACGTAGGCGATGACGCATATTCAGCTCCGCCTGCTATCATTACGTCGGCATCACCGTGCTCAATGATGCGGGCTGCTTCACTTATGTTATGGGTGCCGGTCGCGCATGCCGTAACAATGCAGAAGTTGGGTCCCATAAAACCGTATTGTATCGACAGGTTCCCGGAAATCATATTGATGATATTACTGGGTACGTAGAAAGGCGAAATCCTTCTGGGACCACTGTTCAGGATATTCTCGGTCCCTTTTTCTATACCTGAGATGCCGCCTATGCCAGAACCGATGGCGACGCCGACCCGATGTGGGTCCACACCGTTCACATCAATCCCCGCATCCTCCACTGCCTGGATACCGGCAACCATACCGTAATGAATGAAGGTTCCCATTTTTTTCTGGTCTTTTTTTGGGATATAAGCATCCAGGTCAAGATTTTTTATGGCTCCAGAGATCCTGACGGGATAGCTGCTTGCATCAAAGTGCGTAATCGTGGAGATCCCGCTGCTGCCTGCTAACAGATTCTTCCAGGATTCTTCAACACTGTTTCCCAGAGGAGTCACCAGACCGAGCCCGGTAATGACAACTCTTCGCCTGTTCACTGTTTGGAAAACGTCAATCGGATGTGTGAAAAAAGGCCGCTTTAGGTCAACCTGTGAAGCGGCCTTGTTAAGGATTTATTTACAGCAGTTATTCAAGATGTGTATCAATATAGTCGATAGCTTGCAGTACTGT
>JAAXHV010000316.1 GCA_012270695.1 Gammaproteobacteria bacterium
AACCGTTCCAGGACCTGGACCCGCATCAAATCCGGTCTGTGAAACAGTCCCGGCCACCATGTCCTCACACCCTCCTGAAGCACAACCCGAAAGCAGACCGGCCTGGCTGGACCCGGCCGCAAAACCGTTCATTCAGTTGCAGAACGTCTCGAAGCATTTCGACGGGTTTCCAGCCGTCAGCGACGTCAGTCTTGACATTTACAAGGGTGAGTTGTTTTCCATCCTGGGTGGTTCCGGCTGCGGCAAGACCACCCTGCTGCGTATGCTGGCCGGGTTTGAACGGCCGACTTCAGGCAGGATCCTGATCGACGGCGCGGATATGACCGAGGTTCCCCCTTATGAACGTCCGGTCAACATGATGTTCCAGTCCTATGCCATATTCCCGCACCTCAGCGTGGAGAAGAATGTGGCTTACGGCCTGAAAAAGGAAGGCATGCCGAAGAATGAAATTCAGACCCGTGTGGCGGACATGCTCGAACTGGTGCAACTGACGGAGTTTGCCCGGCGCAAACCCGGCCAGTTATCCGGCGGCCAACGGCAACGAATAGCCTTGGCGCGGGCCCTGGTGAAACGGCCCAAGGTCTTGTTACTCGATGAGCCTCTCGCGGCGCTGGACAAGAAATTACGCGAGCACACCCAGTTCGAGTTGATGAACATCCAGGAGCAGACCGGCGTGACGTTTATCGTAGTTACTCACGACCAGGAAGAAGCCATGACCCTGTCTACCCGCATTGTGGTCATGCAGGAAGGCCGGTTCATCCAGTGCGGCACGCCGAAAGAGATCTATGAATATCCCGCGAACCGCTACGTCGCCGATTTTTTCGGCACCATCAACCTGTTCGAGGGAACGGTCAGGCGCGTTGACGGGGAGATCGTGACAGTGGAATGTGACGGGGTGAATACCGACATCAAGGCGAAATCGGCGGAACAGATAGATCGCGGCGCGATATTAACCGTCGCGGTCAGACCCGAGAAAATCTCGATCTCCAGGGAACCGCCCGCCTCCGCTGTTGCGGCCGCGCTCAAAGGTGTGGTTTGGGACCTGGGCTATTACGGGAATTTATCCATTTACCGCATAAAGACGGATGCAGGAATGATCGTGCAGGTCAGCGCCCAGAACCGGGTTCGTTCAGCCGAAAGAAGCCTGGAATGGGATGATGTCGTCTACCTTTGCTGGGATATTCAAAGCAGCGTGGTATTGACGGAATGACTCCCGTTTCCCCACAGGCAAAAAGGACAGACAGGCTCTGGTCCCAGTTTGTCATCTCCGCACCGTACCTGTGGCTGTTGATATTCTTTCTGCTACCCTTCCTGTTCGTTCTCAAGATCAGTTTTGCCGACCCCATCGTCGCCCTGCCGCCGTTTACTCCGTTGTTTGATTCAGCCAGAGATGGAGGCCGTTGGTTTCATGCCACGCTGGACAATTACCGGTTTTTACTGGAGGACGACCTTTACTGGGTCAGCTACCTCAAATCGATCAGGATTGCCTTTATCTCCACCTGTCTGTGTCTGCTCATCGGTTACCCGATGGCGTACGCCATCGCCCGCGCCACACCGGTCTGGCGCAACCTGTTCCTGTTCCTGGTCATCCTGCCGTTCTGGACTTCGTTCCTGTTGCGGGTCTATGCCTGGATGGGCTTGCTCAGCACGAACGGCCTGATCAATAACCTGCTGCTCTCCGCCGGTCTCATCGAACAACCCCTGAAACTGTTATATACGGACTTTGCG
>JAAXHV010000317.1 GCA_012270695.1 Gammaproteobacteria bacterium
CCGAACAGGGTGCCCTGGGGGCCGCGTAGTACTTCTATACGTTCGAGGTCCAGAAAATCCGTGTGCAGCGCAAAAGGCGAGGCCACGTAAATGCCGTCCAGGTGATAGGATACGGAAGGGTTGGCGATCTCATTCTGGTTGGCTTCATTACCCACGCCGCGAATGGCGATGACGGTTTTGAAACCTTCATTCCTGGCAACGGTCATCCCCGGAGCGATGCTGCCCAAATCCACGAATGAGATGATATTTCGCCGGTCAGTGTCCTGTCCGGATAGCGCTGTTACGGCCTGGGACAGGTCCTGCAGACTCTCCGAGCGTTTTTCGGCGGTTACGATGATCTCTTCAAGCAATGGCACACTCTCCTGGCCGCTTGCGTTCAGTGAAATCAGCCCGGTCAGCAACAAGCCGGTCAAGACCATTCCACGCCTGACACGAGGACTGGCACAGGGATATATCATTGACCTCAAGGTGCTACTGGGTCACTGCCGGGAAGCGCCAGGGGGGAGTTCTCTTCCAGTTCGGCAAATACTTGCATACTGGTTTGCATCGTGTACTTTATATGATATTCCGTTGCTTTGCAGGCAGCTTTCACGTTGCGCGCCAGGGTTGCCTCCATGATGTCAAGGTGTTCACGGTGAACGTCACGATCTTCCTGGTACGCCAATATGGCTATGAAACGGTATCTCTTGTGTTGTTCGTACAGCAGGTGGCGCAAGCGCAATAACCAGGAGGAGGAGCAGGCGGCTACCAGCGCCTCATGAAATTCCTCATTGCGTTGCTCCCATTCGATCGGGTTGTTGCCATAGCTGTCTTCGGCTTTTTGCAGGCGATGGTAAGCAGCGACCAGGTTCGCTTCCCATTCATCGCCGCCGTTCCTGATACTCTCCCGCAACGCTTCACATTCCAGCATGATGCGCATACGGCTGAGATCTTTGAGATCAGCTGAGGAAATTGGCGCGACTTTGAAGCCCCGTTGCTCTTCCACTGTGACAAAACCTTCGCCGGCCAACCGGTTCAATGCTTCCCGCAACGGGCTTGCCCCGGTCCGGTAGTCATCTCGCAGCTCCTCGATGCGGAGTTTGGCGCCCGGCGCCAATTTACCGGCTATGATATCGGAACGAAGCCGGTTATAAGATGATTCGACCAGTGATTTCGCCCGCATCGTTAATAGACAGTTATGGTTGCTATAGAAAATATAAAGTCAGGCCACAGCGATATTTTGAAGAGGCCCATGATTGGATTTGCTTCTATGCAAAAATATCGATAAAAAAAATAAATATCGATATAATCCATCCGCAACGATAAAAATTATTATATCCTTAAATACATGGATGCGATCCAATTATTTGCTCCATGCCCAACGCTACGGCAGGGATTGACGACTTAATAAATGACATCATGCTGGAATTATACACACACCCCATGTCGCCCTGTGCCCAGAAGGTGCGTATTGTCCTTGCGGAAAAACGGCTGGACTGGGAGAAACGCCACGTGGAACTCGCGGAAAAGGAGAATCTCACCCCTGATTATCTTAAACTGAACCCCCTCGGCGTCGTGCCGACCCTGGTCGATGAGGGACAGCCGATCATCGAATCGTCCATTATCTGTGAATACCTGGATGATAAATTTTCGCAGCCGGAACTACGGCCGGAGAATCCCTACCAGCGGGCGCAAATGCGTTTCTGGATGAAACACGTGGATATCAAAGTCCATCCCAGTTGCGGCGCCCTGCAGTGGCCGCTGCTTATGGCCGATAAACTCAAACAACTGTCAGAAGCGGAAATGAACGCCATCATTGACCGGGTGGTGGAAAAGCCCCGGCGCGAACGCCAGAGGCGCTTGCTGAAACAGGGTTATGACGCGCCCGATATCGTTGATGCCGTCGCAACTTATGAAAAAACCATTAACGATATGGAACAGGCATTGAGCGCGCAGGACTGGTTGGCGGGTGATCGGTTTTCCCTGGCTGACGCGGCCATGGCGCCTTATTTTCAAACCCTGTACCAGTTTGGCTGGACTGAGTGGTACCTGTCCCGTAAAAATGTTGCGTCCTGGTATGAACGCTGCATGAACCGGTCGTCTTACCAAACCGGGGTCGCAGCCGATTTTTCTGCAGAGAAGCTGGTTGATTTAAGGCGCAAGGGAGAAATACCCTGGCGAAAAATACAAGAACATCTCGGTGCAGGTTAAACAAGCAACAACCACCACAGGGGGCACAGAGCGCAAAAAGAGAATGAATAGCTGGGTAGGGGGTTGTATTAAAGAACCTCTGACTGAATCAGAGGTTCCTTAATAGAGAATTTACGGAAATTTTTTAATATCTCAGCGTCCTCCGTGTTCTCAGTGGTTAAAAATAAAGTTTGTAGTGGGAAGATATAGATGAAAGTAACGGTAGAGCAGAACAATATCCATTGGGAGGCGGCGCATGCGCTGGTTGAGGCTGCGGTAAGGCGTGCTGCTGAACTGGATGTGAAGATAAATGTAGCGGTCGTGGACAGCGGCGGGCACCTGGCTGCATTCCTGCGTATGCCGGGTTCGGCATTCCATTCCGTTGACGTGGCCGTCAGCAAGGCTTATACCGCAATGAGCTTCGGCATGCCTACGTCAAAATGGCAGGAGGTAATGGATGGTTTGTCGCTTCCGTGTAAAACCGGCCTGCCGTCGGTGGATCGGCTGATGACCTGTGGCGGCGGTGTTCCGATAGAGTTTGATAGGCGGTGGATCGGCGCCATCGGCGTCTCCGGCGCGACCGAAAAACAGGATGAGGAAATTGCACAATACGCACTGGAAATTCTGCATTCAGGTGCGGGATAGCTTTCGGGATATGTACAGGGTACAAGTCTGGTATGAGGTTTTGAGATCATGCATGCAAAAGTAGAGCAGGTCATATCGAGCACGCCGTTCTGCCATTTTATTAACGGCGAATTTACCGGGTCTGCCGGTGGCCGGATGTTTGATACACTCAACCCGGCAACGGGCGAGGCCTATGCACAGGTGCATGAGGCGGGCAGGGAAGAGGTGGATGCGGCTGTCAACGCCGCCCGTGCCGCGTTGGTGGGCCCCTGGGGAAGGTTGACCGTACAGCAACGGGTCGCGTTGTTGTATGAACTTGCCGACGGCATTAACACCCGGTTCGACGATTTTCTTGAAGCGGAATGTCTGGATACCGGTAAACCCTGGTCACTGGCCCGGCACGTCGATATTCCGCGGGGCGCCGCGAATTTCAAAATTTTTGCCGATATCATCAAGAACGTGCCTGCGGAATCCTTCATGATGGATACCCCGGATGGCGCCGGCGCGCTGAATTATGCCGTGCGCGTGCCAAAAGGGGTCATCGGCGTCATCTGTCCCTGGAATTTACCCTTGTTGCTGATGACCTGGAAAGTCGGACCGGCGCTGGCCTGCGGCAACACGGTGGTAGTCAAGCCGTCCGAGGAAACCCCGGCAACCGCGACCCTGCTGGGAGAGGTGATGAA
>JAAXHV010000318.1 GCA_012270695.1 Gammaproteobacteria bacterium
CGGCTGCGGTAAGCGGGGGGGCAGGTCGCGCAGGAATGGAGCTTGCCCCTACTGCGGTAAGCAGGGGGGCGGGTTGCGCAGGAATGGAGGTTGCCCCTGCTACCGTAAGCAGGGGGGCAGGTCGCGTAGGGACGGAGCTTGCCCCGGCTGCCGTAAGCAGGGGGGCAGGTTGCGCAGGGACGGAGCTTGCCCCGGCTGCCGTAAGCAGGGGGGCAGATTGCGTAGGAACGGAGCTTGCCCCGGCTGCCGTAAGCAGGGGGGCAGGTCGCGTAGGAACGGAGGTTGCCCCTGCTACCGTAAGCAGGGGGGCAGGTCGCGCAGGAATTGTGGGTGGGAAGACGTCCTGGATGCCGGCTTGCGCGGGAATGGTGATGGCGTTGCTGCTCATGCTGGGGACTGGCGGCGCAGCGGCGCAGCAGGCGCCGGCTGGCGGACCGTCTTGCCCGATCGTGTTTGAGGTGCCCGCCAGGCCGGTCGTCGACGTTGAGCTGGAGGCGGGCGACACCTATGTCAATGCCGGCCGGATAGACCTGGTTGAGCAAGGCATTTCACACCTGCGGGGTTCCGTCGAGATGGCCAGGGACGCCTGGCAGGCGCGCGCGGACGAAGCGATCTATAACGACTCCGAGAACTATGTTGACCTGTCGGGCGACGTGAAGTTCTGGGAAAAGTCCCTGTTTCTCGATGGCGACCGCGCCCGTATCGGGCTGGACGACAGCACGGCAAGGGTTAACGCAGCGCAATACTATATCCCTGAGAACGGAGGCTGGGGCCGGGCTGATGATCTGTTTATCGACCCCGGCATCGAGACCTCGGGTGACAACATGGTGTTCAGCACCTGCGCGCCCGACAACGGGGGCGGGATTGAAGAAAATTTCTGGCGCATCTCAGCGCGCGAACTGACGCTCAACCATGAGACCGACCGGGGCTCGGGCAGGGACATCGTACTGAGGATCAAGGACATCCCGGTATTCTATTCGCCCTACTTCACTTTCCCCCTGAGCAGGGATCGTAAATCCGGCTTCCTGGCGCCCGGGATCGGCAAGAACGGGCACGGCGGGTTTGAAACCCGGCTGCCCTATTACTGGAATATCGCGCCGAATATGGACGCAACCATCACGCCCAGGGTGCTCGCCAACAGCGGCATCATGGGCATGCTGGAATACCGCTACCTTTTCGAGCAGGGCCAGAGCCACCTGAACCTCGAATACCTGCCCGGCGACGTCGGCTTCGACGACCGCGACCGGAGCATGATCAGTTTTGAACACAACCAGAGCTTTCTTGACCGAGGCCAACTCTACGTGATTTATAACCGGGCTTCTGACCCGGAATATCTCGAGGATTTCGGTACGGAGCTGGCCGTTTCCAGCACCCGCTACCTGCCCCGTCGGGCTGATTTGACGTACCGGGGGAGCAACTGGAGTCTGCTCGCCCGCTTGCACGGCTACCAGATTGTCGACCAGAGCATCCCGGTCACATCCAGGCCCTATAAAAACCTGCCCCGGCTCCAGTTCCGCTATTCACCCTTGCGGGGCAACAAGAGGATCAATCTCAGCCTGCTGTCCGATTTCACTTATTTCGACAGGACCGGTGAAACCGGTATCACGGTGGACGTGACCGGGTTCCGCGCAGACCTGTATCCGTCCATCAGCTATCCCATACGCACCCAGGCGGCTTTCCTGATCCCCAAAATCGGTGTCCGCTATACCCAGTACAGCCTGGCCGAACAAGGTCCTTTCAGGAAAAGCCCCAGCAGGACCCTGCCGATATTCAGCGTGGACAGCGGCGTGTTCCTGGAGCGCGATATCAACCTGCAGGCGGCCGATTACCTGCATACGCTGGAACCCCGGCTGTTCTACCTGTACATTCCGCACGAGGACCAGACCGACTTGCCGGTATTCGATTCGTCCGTTTTCAACCTGGACTACAACGCCCTGTTCCGGGAAAACCGGTTCAGCGGTTATGACCGGGTCGGCGATACCAACCAGGTCACGCTGGCCCTGGGCAGCCGGCTGATCAGCCGGAAAACCGGCAGGCAGACGGCTTCTCTCCAGGTTGCCCAATCCTTTTACCTGGAAGACCAGGACGTCATACGGCAGAAACTGGACGCCCAGGGGGAACTTGTGGACATCGGAAAGGTGGAAAACGACCTGCTTTCACCCCTGATCATCGAGGCCGACGCCACCCTGTGTGACGATCTGCGCCTGGGCGCCGAGTTGTATTGGGACCCCAAGGATAACCTGACCCGGAAAATGGCGATCAACGCGCAATACAACCCGCCCGGCAGAAAGGTCATTAACCTGGCTTACCGGGTAAGGCGGGCCGAATCCGGCCAGATACGGCGTACCCCGACGGATATCGAGCAATCTGACGTGTCGTTCAGTTGGCCCCTGACAAGCAAGCTGAATACCGTGGGCAGGTGGAATTATGCGGTCTCCGAGGGACGCACCCTGGACCTGTTTTTCGGGGTGGAATACGAGGGTTGCTGTTTTGCTATCAAGGCAGTGGGCCGGCGCTTCCTGTCCAACCTCGATGGTGACTTCAATACCGGTTTCTTTCTACAGTTGCAATTGAAGGGGCTGGGAAGCATCGGTGAGAGGACTGCGGAACTCCTGCACCAGGCCATACCCGGCTACCAGGACAGCCTGCTGCTCCCATGACACTTCGGCGGTATTATTTAGCCTGGATCTCCTGCCTGGTGCTGCTCGCCGGCGTTTTCCTGTCCGCGCCCGCCGGCTTTGCGCAGGATCTGGACCGCATAGCTGCGATCATCAATGATGACGTGATCATGCGCAGCGAACTGAACGAGAAGGTCAGGAGCGTAACCGCCCAGATGCAAGAGCAGAATATTCCCCTGCCGCCGCAGTCTATCCTGGAAAAACAGGTGCTGGACAGGTTGATCATGACAAAGTTGCAGATCCAGATGGCGCAGAATACGGGGATACGGGTCGATGATGAAACCTTGAACCGCACCATCAGCAATATTGCCGCGGAAAATGAACTGAACCTGAACCAGTTCAGGGAAATCCTGGAAAGCGACGGTTACGGCTACGAGAATTTCCGCAAGGACATACGCAACGAAATCCTCATTTCACGACTGCAACAGCGACAGGTCGACAACCGCATCATCGTCACCGAAAGGGAGATCGAAAACTTTCTTTCAAACCAGGAACACCAGGGCGAAACAGACATTGAATTCCATATTGCCCACATACTGGTTGCGATACCCGAGGCGGCCTCGACCCGCCAGGTTGCGAGGGCCAGGGAAACCGCTGAAAAAGTATTGAGTGAGCTTGCAGCGGGCGCGGATTTCAGCAATATGGCCGCCACCTACTCCGACGGCCAGCAGGCGCTGGACGGCGGCGACCTTGGTTGGCGCAAGGCCGGTCAGGTACCGACCCTGTTTGCCGATTTTATCTTTGCTATGGACGTTGGCGGACTCAGCGAAATTATCAAGAGTCCCAGCGGCTACCACATCATCAAGCTGCTGGACAAGCGCAGCAGCGAACAAGTGGTGGTCACCCAGACGAAGGCCAGGCATATCCTGGTCCGACCCGACGAGCTGACTACGCCCGAGGATGCACTGCGCCGGCTGCAGCAATTACGCATGCGCATAGAAGGGGGGGATGATTTCGCCGAACTGGCCAAGGCCCATTCCGCCGATACCATGAGCGCCGCGGAAGGCGGCGACCTGGGCTGGGTGAACCCCGGCGACCTGGTCCCTGAATTCGAACGGGTGATGGATTCACTTAAACCCGGCGATACCAGTCAGCCGTTCCGGACTCAGTTCGGTTTTCACGTCGTCCAGGTGCTTGACAGGAGGGAGCATGACAGCACCGAAGATATCAAGCGGGCGCGGGCGCGGGAGGCGATCCGCCGGCGGAAACTGGAAGAGGCGCGCACCGACTGGCTGCGGCAGATGCGCGATGAGGCGTACGTGGAGTACAGACTCGATTCATGAATTGTCCGCGCCTGGCGTTGACCCTGGGTGAACCCGCGGGTGTCGGCCCCGATATTGTCCTGTGCAGCGCCCGGCGTGAAACAGCGGCGCAAATCGTCGTCATCGGCGACCCTGATGTGCTGGAAAAGCGGGCGCGACGGATAGGAACAACGGTCGAATTAACGGAATTCGACCCGGACGCGGCGATTAAACCGCAGATGCCGGGACAACTGTGTTATCTCCACCAACCGCTGGTCCAGCCGGTCGAACCCGGGGTCCCGGCGCTGCGTAATGCAGACTGCGTCCTGGCGGCAATTGAGCGGGCGGTCGAAGGTTGTCTGACGGGGCACTTTGACGCCATGGTAACAGGCCCTGTGAGCAAATCCTTGATTGCCGGCGCGGGACACGCCTTCAGCGGACATACCGAGTACATTGCCCGTCTTTGCGGTGACCCCATACCGGTGATGATGCTGGCGAACGACTTTGCGAGGGTAGCCCTGGTAACCACCCACCTGCCCTTGAACCAGGTAACCGGACGCATTACCCGCCGGCGCCTGCGGGACGTCATCAGGGTCGTTGCAGCTGATATGCAGGCAAAATTCAATATCGGGAACCCGCGACTGCTGATCTGCGGCATTAATCCCCACGCCGGGGAGCAGGGTCACCTGGGTAATGAAGAGATTGAAATCGTCAACCCGGTTATCGATGAGTTAAGGGCCATGGGTTTGAACCTGGTCGGACCGGTCCCTGCGGATACCGCTTTTACCGCCTCATCCCTGGAGAATACGGATGCAGTGGTCGCCATGTACCATGATCAGGGACTGCCTGTATTGAAATCCCACGGCTTCGGTAATACCGTCAATATCACATTGGGACTCCCCATCATAAGAACGTCGGTGGATCACGGAACGGCCTTCGACCTGGCCGGGACCGGCAATGCCGAGGAAACCAGCCTGGTTGCCGCCATAGACTGTGCCGTTGACCTGGTGCAGCGCAAATGGCGCAGGTGAGAGTCAGGTGCCGGAACGACGGCAGGCCGGTAGTAGCTTGTAATTCGGGTGTAATCCGCGGGTGTAATCCGGGACACCCATGAATTTGGACCATGTAATCCGTGTAATCTGGGACACCCATGTAATCTGGGATGTAATCTGGGACA
>JAAXHV010000319.1 GCA_012270695.1 Gammaproteobacteria bacterium
GCAACAGGCGAAATAGTTGTCAGATAATAGTGGCGTGCCTCAATTTATTATGTACATGGGAAAAATACTGCCGTGATCCTGTCCCTCCATGAGTATCAAAAGCTGACCAGTCCGGCAAATAAATTGTCATCAACACTACTTATGCCGATTCTTGAAGAGTCAGAGGCTGAACTGTTTGAAAGAAATCCTGACAATGGAAGAACCGTTGACTTGTGATGTTTTTACTGGCCTCCGTGCTGATTTCAGGAGATGTTCGCAGGCAATGAAAATATATAATCCTTACGAGTAGAGAGTACTGCACAGGATAGACAGGGTGAGCGTACATGCACCCCAGGAAGTTAGCGCATATTCTGGACTTCGATTACCGTAAGCTGATATAGCAGCTCAATCTGGAGGGTTGCGCTTTACCGACAATGATTGATTGGGCGACACCACCGGGAGCGTTAATGCGTTGCGCAGGTCCCGGTGCTCAAATGCGGAGGACATGCGCTCCATCTCGCGTGCCGGTAACCTGTATTGTGCTGCCGTTTCCCTCCACGTTGATACGGCTTGAGCGACATCATGCGCTATATCCCTGGCATCGTCCAAAGACAGGCCGAAATGGTCTGCAACGCCCAATGCCAGTTCCAGGGATGCTTCGTTAGCGCCATAATCAATAGCTGTTGTCAGCATGCGAGGTCCAACGTCCGTGGGTGTCGGGTTGAGGTCGAACGCCGGGGCCAAGCGCCAGCCAGCTTGTTTCTGATAAAGGAACCCGTGGTTACGCAAGTGATCATCCGTATTTGATGCCATGACATTGTAGATAATACGGCGCCATAATGCAGCCGTGTCCGTGCGTGCCTCAGCGCCATGCTGACGCAGCGCCTCTACCATTTCCAGATAGCTGTGAAGTTCGCCATCCTGCGCGCCAAGCATACTCATAGCGGATAAATATGGGACTCGATTGACGGCTCTCCTGTCAAACCGTCGGAGCAGCAGAACGGGTCGTTCAGTAACATATTCAATGCGCCAGTCTGGCGTTTGTATCCCTGCTTTCCCTGCGAGTTTAAGCAGAACCGCTTCCCACAAAACGATATTATATTCGTCATCATGGCGAGGAAACTTGGCGATCAACAGGTGACCATCCTTGTCCAATACCGAAGCCTTGGGCCGCGCCCCACCCAATGATGAGCCTGGCGCCAGAAGCACAAACAGATCATCATCACTTTCCGTTTCGTTTATGATATTTTCGGATGCGGAAAGCAAACGCGGAAGATAAACCAGAGGTGGGATGTTCATGCCCGGAACATCATCGGGTTCCGTCAGGTAAGGCCCCGCTTTTTTTTCTGCAAAGCGCAATGCCCCCTGTCTGGCCATATCATTAACGCCGAGCAGAAACTCCTTCTCTGTCAACGAACGTGACGTCTCACCCGTTCTTTCTGCCCGTCTTCGCTCAGCGCGTCTCATCAGGGCGCGTCCCCAACGGTCCGGCGCAGAGTCGCCCATGGCGCCAAACAACGGTTCAGAGTGCCTGGTATGAAATGAACCTTTGCCAAGTGTCAGCGCGGGTTCCAAGGCAAACCTGTGACCTGACGACAGCCATGTCCTGTCGTATTCAAACGATGCGCTTTCACGCCCTTTGCGCGATCGAGTCCACAAACGGCCGACTAAGTGCTGCGTCCCTTCCAGGTCAACGTGGACGAATACTTCGCTCATGTTGATCCCCGGTTTCGAGGCAGGCGTGCCCTGCGCGGCAGCTTCTCTTCTTCCAATGCAAGTCCCACCTGATCATGCGTCGCCGCAGCCAGTTCTCCCAGATGGTCCAGCAGTCCCAAGGCATAAAGCACCATAGCGACATTCCCCAAGGATACGCCTCCTTCACCTTGTTCAATTTTAGCCAGGGTAGTACGGCTGATTGTCGCGCGTTCGCAAATGACAGACATGGGCAAACGCCGACGCAGTCTGGCATTGCGGATATCCTGGCCTAATTCCCGTAAGGTTCGCTTGACGGGCATTGACAGGTGGTATGCTTTTTTTGGCATCGTAAGCTCAAGTGATTATTCGATAATAATAACTAATTATATAATCATAATGCTGTTTAATGTACATTATTTTATACAATAAAAAGTGGAGAGTCTTGCATCCATGGGCCTGAGGATGCGGACAGAGATAACGTGACGGAAAATAACAAACGGGCTATAGACAAATCGCTGGCCCGAAAGTTAGCGCATATT
>JAAXHV010000320.1 GCA_012270695.1 Gammaproteobacteria bacterium
GACATCTCCGCCCTGTACCGTCTGAAACGACCCTGATCGCTCCAAACCGGTAACTTCTTCAGGTGTGGCCGAATTGTTTATGGCGCGATGACGATATAGGTACTACTTGAATACAAGCAGCGGGTAAATCTGGGAGGTAAATCTGGGACACCCACAATACAGCTTAAGAAAATTTATGGGTGTCCTAAATTTGCTTTGGAACTTATGCGGAGATTTTTTGTCTGTGGGTTGACGATTTTTCATAAATATGCAGAATAACGTTTCTCATGGGTATTCTGCCCAATCAGCATTAAATCCCAGATATTGAAAAATCAACTGAATATTACATGACAGTCGATAACAGGACACCGGCCATTGAAGTCAAGGGGCTGGACAAACGCTTTGGACCCATTCATGCGGTACGAAGTATTTCCTTCTGCGTACACCATGGCGAGGTTTTGGGATTCCTTGGACCTAACGGGGCAGGCAAGTCCACTACCATGAAGATGATCACCGGTTTTCTTGAGCCGACCGACGGTACGGTGCTGGTCAACGGGCATGACGTCACGACAGATCCTATCGGCGTAAAGGCGTCTATCGGTTACCTCCCGGAAGGCGCGCCCGGCTACGCGGAAATGACGGTCAGCGGTTTTCTGGATTTCGTCGCGGACATACGTGGCCTGAACGGCGTGGAAAAACAACAGCGTATTAATAAAATCATCGAACAAATCCACTTGGATTCCGTCCTGGACCAGACCTTCGAGACCTTGTCGAAAGGTTTCAAGCGCCGTGTCGGGGTGGCTCAGGCCCTGTTGCACGACCCTGACGTGCTGATCATGGACGAGCCCACGGACGGCCTGGACCCTAACCAGAAGCATGAAGTCAGGAGTTTGATAAAACAGATGGCGGAAAAAAAGGCTATTGTCATATCAACCCACATCCTGGAGGAAGTCGATGCCGTGTGCAGTCGGGCGATCATCATTGCTGCCGGCCAGATCCTGTTTGACGGAACACCGGCCGAACTGCGGGCACAGTCCGAGCGCGATGACTATGATGATGCTTTCCGCACTATCACCAACCGGTTTTATTCCAGTCAGGGAGAGATGGGTCAATCATGAATAAAAACGTCAAAACCATATTAAAACGCGAATTGTACGGCTATTTCCGTACCCCCGTAGCTTATGTCTTCATTATTATCTTCCTGTTTCTGACGGGTATATTCAGTTTTTACCTGGGGGCTTTCTACGAACGCGGCCAGGCCGACCTGGAACCTTTTTTTCGATTTCATCCGTGGCTTTACCTGTTCCTGATACCGGCTATTGCCATGCGGCTCTGGTCGGAAGAGAGGAAAACCGGCACGATTGAACTGCTGATGACATTGCCGATTTCCGTCACGGACGCGGTGCTGGGAAAATTTCTTGCCGCCTGGTGCTTTACCGCGATCGCCCTGTCCCTGACGTTTCCGATGTGGATCACCGTTAATTACCTGGGCGAGCCGGATAACACCGTTATTTTTGCCAGTTATATCGGCAGCCTGTTGATGGCCGGCGGTTTTCTGGCTATCGGTTCCTGTATCTCCGCCCTGTCCAAAAGCCAGGTGATTGCATTCGTGATCAGTGTCGTGATCTGTTTTCTGTTCATCCTCAGCGGCTTTCCGCTGGTGCTGGATTTTTTCCAGGGCTGGGCGCCCCAGGCCCTGGTAGAAGTGATTTCATCGCTCAGTTTTCTGACTCATTTTGATTCTATCAATAAAGGGGTGATCGATTTGCGTGATGTAATTTATTACCTTGTGCTTATCTCCTTCTGGCTGTATGCCAACGTCGTGGTGATCGATTCCCGTAAAGCCGATTGACCAGGATGAAATACAAACGTCTCATATCAGGGTCGGGCATCCTGTTGGCGGCCATACTGGCGGTGGCTCTGGTCACGATCAGCAACAACCTGTTTACCGGTCTCCGGCTTGACCTGACGGAAAACAAGCTTTTCACGTTGTCACCGGGCACTATTAACATCATCACCTCGCTGGAGGAACCTGTTTCACTGGATTTTTACCTGTCCCGGAAGACCCTGGCAGACTTTCCACAACTGATGAATTACGCCAATCGGGTGCGCGACCTGCTGGAAGAATACGCGGCGAAATCGGCCGGCAAAATTGAATTATCCATCATCGAACCGGAGCCTTTCTCGGAGGAGGAAGACCAGGCCGTGGCCAGTGGTTTAAACGGGATTTCCATTAGCGCCGCCGGGGACCGAGCCTATTTCGGTCTGGTAGGCGTCAACTCTACTGATGATGAAGCCAATATCCCGTTCTTTCAGGCATCCCGGGAAGAGGCACTGGAGTATGACATTACCAAACTGATCTATAACCTCGCCAACCCGGAAAAACGCGTGATCGGTGTGATGTCCGGTTTGCCATTGTTCGGGGACCCCGTACGGGGGATCCATGAACGCTGGGCAATCATCGACGTCATGGAGGAATTCTTCGAGGTGCGTAATCTCAGCGCCAGTACGGACCGGGTCGATGAAGACGTCGACGTATTAATGGTCGTCCACCCCAAGGGTTTTAGCGAACAGGCCTTGTATGCCATTGACCAGTATTTACTCGAGGGTGGTCATGCGATGTTATTTGTGGATCCCCTGGCTGAGGGCGACAACCCCGAGCCGGACCCGGCGAACCCGTATGTCATGCCGGATATGTCTTCCAACCTGGAAATATTGCTGGATGGCTGGGGCGTGGAAGTCGATGCAAGCAAAATCGCCGCGGATATCAACCTGGCCATGCGCGTGCAAACGCAGGGCGCCCGCGGCCCCCAGCAGAGTAATTATCTGCCCTGGCTGCAACTTGGGGAGTTCAACCTTAATCGTGAGGACTTCAGCACCAGTGAACTGAACCAGATCCACATGGGCACCGCTGGGATTATCGAACGGCAGGAGGAGGCCACCATTGAGTTTACGCCGCTGATACAGACCACAACTGACTCGATGAAAATGGAGAGAGACCTGATTTTCTTCCAGCGCGACCCCAATGTGATGCTGGCCAATTTCGAGTCGGAGAATCAAGCCCTGGTACTGGCGGCAAGGATCAGTGGTAACGTGCCCAGCGCCTACCCCGAGGGCTTGCTGATTGAGGATGAGGAAGAAGAAATGACTCCCACGGATGCTACGATTAAGGAGGGCAGGGTCGACGTCGTCCTGGTTGGCGATACCGACATCCTGGCGGATCATTTCTGGATAAGAACGCAAAATTTCTTCGGCGTGGAAATCCCCCAGAGTATTGCCAACAATGGTGACTTCGTCATTAATACCCTGGATAACCTGGCAGGGAGTACAGACCTGATAAGTTTGCGTAGTCGAGGCGAGTTTTCCCGTCCGTTTAGCGTGGTTGAGCAGATACGCCGCGACGCGGAAGCCCGGTTCCGCGCACAGGAACAGGAACTGCAGGCCCGCCTGGAAGAAACTGAACAGAAAATCGCTCAGTTGCAACAGGAAGGCGGGGAGGGCGCGTTATTGCTGACCGAGGAACAGGCCGCGGAAATCGAGAAATTCCGGCTTGAACAGATCAGGACACGGAAGGAATTACGCGCGGTCCAGCACGAGTTGCAAAAGAATATCGAGCGACTGGGCACGCAACTCAAATTTATAAATATCGGCCTGATCCCCTTGATTATCGCGATACTTGCCCTGGTTGCAGGGATTCACAGGGCGCGCGTCAGAGTCTGATGAGCAACAGGCAGATCATTATCATTGCGCTGACACTTGTCGTCGTGATCGCGGCAGTTATCGTCAGCCAGCAGCGGGCGCCGCAAACAAGTAAGGAAAAAACCATACTGTTCCCGGAGCTTGCTGAGCGGATTAACGATGTAAACGAGCTCGTTATCCGTGACGACCAAAACACGCTGACTATTCTCCGCGCAGCGGGTAGCTGGAGTATTGCTGAAGCCGATAATTACCCCGCACTTATAGACAAAGTTAAACAAACAGTACTGGCCGTTTCCGACCTCCAGGTTATTTCTGAGAAGACAAACAATCCCGACCTGTATAAGAGGC
Source organism: Gammaproteobacteria bacterium (assembly GCA_012270695.1). GTDB lineage: Bacteria > Pseudomonadota > Gammaproteobacteria > Eutrophobiales > Eutrophobiaceae > JAAXHV01. The sequence goes on from JAAXHV010000320.1 coordinate 4,027, forward strand.
TTGGCGTTGAAGACCCCGGTAGCCAGGGCGCCACTTCTCACTGGTTAACGTTGTCAGGCAATGGGGATGAACTGGCAAGCCTGATCGTCGGCAAGAGCAGGAGAAGCAAATCCGCTGCCGGCGCGCCAGGCTTGTACGTGCGCGTTCCCGGACAGCAACAGGCGTTGCTGGTGGAGGGCAGGCTATCGGCCAGCGCTGACATTATCCAATGGATCAGGCGTGATATCATCAATATCGAAGGGGAGCGGGTAAATTCCGTTCAACTCCGGCCTGCAGACAGGCGAGAGGTAGTTCTGAAAAGAGATAACCCTGCAGACGACCTGGCATTACAAGACATCCCGGAAGGAAAGGAACAACAATCCGATTACCTTATCAGTCGTATGGCGGCCTTGCTCGAAAATGTATACGTGGACGGGGTAAGAAAGGAAAAAAATCTTGATTTCACCAGACCGGAATCCATTACAAACATTACGATGTTCGATGGTTTGACCGCGCACGTCGAGGTCGTGAAAAGCGATGAACATAGTTATGCACGGTTTTCCTTTGCCGCGCAAGCCGACCGTCCGGATAACAAAGAGACCACAGGTGAAACTTCTCCAGAGACTGACGCAGAGGAAGAAATCAAGCCGACACCCGAACAGGAAGCCGAAACCCTGAACAGCCTGGTACAAGGCTGGGCCTACCGGTTATCCACCTCAAAAGCGGAGTTATTCAACCAGTCCCTGTCCGACTTGGTGCGTGACCCCGTAAGTGATACCACAGAGGACACAGAGTAATACACCTGCTTCAACTGCGGATGTCGATCATCTGTTTTTTCTTTGTCCGGTGTAGCCGGATGTTGTCACTTTCTCCGTTTAAAGCTTGATCGTTAACTTTTTTCACTTCGTAACTCCTTGTTTTATATGGAATAAGAAAAAAGTTGCGAATTTTTCAAAAAAATTTGCAATTTTCTGTTGCATTGCACAATGCATCAGGTTATGATGCACCGCAACATT
>JAAXHV010000321.1:0-1909 GCA_012270695.1 Gammaproteobacteria bacterium
ACAAAATATGGTCTAACATAGACTACCACGCAGCCCGACGTTGGACAAGACCCAGTCAAAATTTCGAAAATGCCGTTTGTGATTACCCGAGTGTGGTCGATATAATCAGTCAATGTCCCACCGGCGTAACAGACCTCCAGTCGAACCGTTGTCGGCAACAGTAGAATCTCTCTCCCATGAAGGCAGAGGCATAGCCCATATCAACGGCAAGACCGTTTTTATTGAAGGCGCTCTGCCGGGTGAGCGGGTCCGCTTTCTGCGTACCCGCAGGCGGGGGCAATTCGATGAGGGCCGGACGGTTGAAGTTGCGGAACCTGCAGCATCACGGGTTGAGCCCCGATGCCGGCACTACGCGCTGTGCGGCGGCTGCAGCCTGATGCACCTGGACAGCGGGCAGCAGATTTTACACAAGCAAACGGTTTTGCTGGAACAATTGCAACATATCGGCGGGGTGGAACCTGAACGGGTGATCCCACCCTTGTCAGCGTCTCACTGGGGCTACCGGCGTAAAGCAAGACTGGGTGTGAAATACGTCACCGGAAAAGAAAAACTGCTGGCGGGTTTCCGGGAAAAGCACAGCAGTCTTATTGCCGACATTGATTCCTGTGAAGTCCTGCATCCCTATATCGGGAAGGCTATTGGACGACTTAAGGAGCTGCTGCGGGGTCTGTCGGTTTACCGGCAGCTCCCCCAGCTGGAAGTGGCGATAAGCGATGCGTTTGCCGCCGTCGTTATCCGGCACCTGTCCCCCTTGACCGACGATGATAAATATATCCTGGCTGAATATGAAGCAACACACCCGGTCAGGTTTCACCTGCAACCTGGCGGGTTGGACAGCGTACACAGCTTATCCGACCAGGATGAACAGGACTTGTATTACCGGCTGGACAAGCATGACGTCACCATAGAATTTTCCCCCCTGGATTTCACCCAGGTGAATTACGATCTGAACCCTCTACTGGTAGATCGGGTTATCTCATTACTAGACCTGTCCGCGGCTGATACGGTCCTAGACCTGTTCTGCGGCCTGGGCAACTTTACCCTTCCCATCGCCAGACACGCAAACTACGTAACCGGGGTTGAAGGGTCCGAAGAACTGGTTTGCCGGGCAAGAAAGAATGCGGAGAAAAACAGTTTGACCAACGTCGATTTCAGTGTGTGTGACTTGTCGGGGCAGGATGCCGGTGTTCAGGTCATGGGTTACGCGCACAACAAGGTTTTGCTGGACCCCCCACGCAGCGGCGCCCGGGAGGTTATCGAACAACTGGATTTGCAACGGGTCGATAAACTGGCGTACGTGTCCTGCAACCCTGCAACCCTGGCCAGGGACGCAGGTATCCTGGTAAAACAAAGAGGGTTAAGCCTGAAAGCGGCCGGGGTAGTGGATATGTTCCCCCACACTTCCCATGTTGAATCCATCGCCTTGTTTGAGTAAGGTACAAAATCGATGGAGCCTGAAGATTACAAGATCAATATCGATTTGACCCGGCAGGTGCTGCAACTGCATGGAACTGCCGGCATTATCCGCGAATACCCTGTTTCGACCGGAAAAAATGGTATCGGTGAAAAACTTGACAGTGGTTGCACCCCCAGGGGCAGACACAGCATCGCAGAGATGGTCGGCGCAGGCTGCGCGTCCAACACCGTGTTTGTCGGCAGACAACCCACCGGCGAAACCTATAATGCGGAACTGCGCCTCCAATTCCCCGGACGTGACTGGATACTCACCCGGATTATCTGGTTGCAGGGAGAAGAACCCGGAGTCAACCGGGGTGGTACGGTGGATACCTACAGCCGCTACATCTACATACACGGCGCGCCCGACGATGTAAAGATGGGAGAACCCGGTTCAGCAGGTTGCATACGTATGCGTAATCGTGACGTCATCGAGTTGTTTGAGTTGGTTGCG
>JAAXHV010000321.1:2033-8791 GCA_012270695.1 Gammaproteobacteria bacterium
TGGGTTGATTTTCATGGGTGATAAAGCCGTATTGCTGACCGGCGGCGCCGGTTATATCGGCAGCCACGTTGCCCTGGACCTGGTCAAGGAGGGTTACGAGGTCATCATACTGGACGACCTGTCCAAGGGTTTCGCTGAGGCGGTCATCAATTGCGAACTGGTCCAGGGTGATGTCGGCGACAAGGGACTCGTTGCCGCGTTGCTGGATGAGTATGACATAGGCGCGGTATTGCATCTCGCCGGGTCCACCATCGTACCGGAATCCGTTGAGAAACCGCTGATGTATTACGAGAACAACACCGCCAAGTCCCGCAACCTGCTGGATGCCTGTGTGGAATGCGGCGTCAGGCATTTTATCTTTTCCTCTACTGCCGCGGTATACGGCATTGCGGAGTCGGGACGGGTCACTCTTGAAACTCCCACCGAGCCCGTGAATCCTTACGGCATGTCCAAACTCATGACCGAGGTCATGCTCAGGGATATATGCAGGACAGCGCCGCTGAGCTATGTCTCCCTGCGCTATTTCAACGTGGCAGGAGCCGACCCGGATGGACGCATCGGACAATCGACGCCTGGTTGCACCCTGTTGATCAAGGTTGCCTGTGAAACGGCTTTGGGAAAACGTGGGCAGTTGTATATCTACGGCACGGACTATCCAACGCCGGACGGCACCGGCGTCAGGGACTATATCCATGTGAGCGACCTGGCAAACGCACATATCCTGGCATTGAAACACTTGGAAACAGGGGGGGACACCGTTACCCTCAATTGCGGCTATGGCCATGGTTACAGTGTGCGCGAGGTCATGCGGGCAGTGGAAAAAGTACACGGCCGTCCCCTGTCTGTTGTAGAGACAGGCCGAAGACCCGGTGACCCCCCGCAGTTGATCGCGGACGGCAGTTCGGCAAAAGAAATACTGGGCTGGCGGCCCCGTTACGATGACCTGGAGTTTATTGTCAGAACCAGCTACAACTGGGAAAAGAACCCCCGCTATTGATAGATTCCTAATTCTTATCATTCCACGCTTCGAGAAACGCGGTCAGGTGCGGCTTGTTTTCATCCGCCAGCAGCCGTTTCAGGCGATCACATTCTGCCTGGTAGTTCTGCTCGGTATAGCGTCCGCATATAAGCAGGTAACGCAGGTAGACGAGATACGTATTGAGGACGTCGGTTTCACAATAATTGCGGATCGACTCGATATCACCGGCCAGGTAGCAATCCCATACCTTGTCTCCCGCCATTCCCATTTTGCCGGGGAAACCCAGCATGGAGGCAATTTCATTCAATGGCGCGGCGGCGCGCATTTCGTAGCCGGCCAGCACGTCCATCAAATCCGTATGGCGCTGGTGAAAACGGTTGATGTAATTGTTCCAGCGAAAACTCTGGTCTTCATCGCCGGTCTCCCAGTACCTGGGCGCCTGGATGCCGTGCAGCAGTGAGCGGTAGTGCAATACGGGAAGGTCAAAACCGCGCCCGTTCCAGGAAACAAGCGTTGGCGTATATTTTTCTATACCCTCAAAAAAACGCCGGACCAATTCCGCCTCTCCGGACTCCGGCCTGCCCAGAGACCAGACACTGACGTTATCGCGGGTCGCCAGCACCACCGAGATCGCTACGACCCTGTGCAAGTGCAAGCGGAGAAAGTCAGAGACGCTGTCCGTCTCCTGGCGACGGTTTTTGAACATGACTTCCGCGGTGTCCCTGTCGGGAAGGCCATCCAGGTTGTACAGACGCCGTCCGCTTTCCAGGTCCGGGATGGTTTCGATGTCAAATACGAGAATATTCAATCCGGGAACACGTCCGAGGAGAGGTAACGGTCACCGCGGTCGCAGATAATGACTACGATAACGGCGCTTTCTATTTCCGCGGATAATCTTAACGCGGCAGAAACGGCGCCCCCCGAGGAAATGCCCGCAAATATCCCCTCTTCATCCGCCAACAGGCGCGCCATGTCTTCCGCCTCTTCCGGCGTGACATCGATTATCCTGTCAACCCGTTCCCTCTGAAAAATCCTGGGCAGGTACTCCTTTGGCCAGCGTCGGATACCGGGGATATTCTCATCGCCCGCGGGCTGCACTCCGATGATTTGAATCCGCTCATCCTGTTCCTTTAAAAATCTCGATACCCCCATGATCGTCCCCGTCGTGCCCATGGCGCTGACAAAATGGGTCACGCTACCCTGTGTGTCCCGCCAGATTTCCGGACCGGTGCCTTCGTAGTGGGCTAACGGGTTATCCGGGTTGGCGAACTGGTCCAGTATTCTTCCCTTCCCTTCTCTTTCCATTTTCTCAGCCAGGTCGCGGGCGCCCTCCATGCCTTCCTCCTTGGTTACCAGTAGCAACTCTGCACCAAAGGCGCGCATGGTGCGCCGGCGTTCGCCGCTCAGGTTATCCGGCATGATCAGGATCATCCTGTAGCCGCGAATGGCGGCCACCATCGCCAACGCGATACCCGTGTTGCCGCTGGTCGCCTCGATCAACACGTCACCGGGTTTGATTTCGCCGCGCGCCTCAGCCCGTTGGATCATGCTCAATGCGGGCCGGTCCTTGACCGAACCCGCAGGGTTATTCCCTTCCATCTTTGCCAGGATGGTATTGCTGGTATTGCCGGGCAGGCGTTGCAATCGCACCAGGGGGGTATTGCCGACACTGGCATCGATAGTAGGGCAATCTACAGCCACGGCTGACCTCATAGCAGACATTGCCTCACACCGTTTCCCGGGCCATGATGATGGCGTCTTCCCGTCCGAACCTGGCGGGATAATAATTCGCGCGCAGACCTACTTCTACAAAACCGCGCTTTTCATAAAACTGCCGCGCCGCCATATTGGACGGGCGTACCTCTAAAAACGTGCTTACGGCATTGTGTGTTCGAGCAAAATCGAGCATGAATTTCAATAAGTTATCTCCCAGGCCCAGCCTCTGTCGCCCGGGGTCCACACATAAATTCAGGAGGTGCGCCTCATCCTTGCCCATGGACATAATCGCATAACCGGCAATCTCTCCATCCAACTCCACGACCCGGCAACAATAATCATCCCGCAAACAACCCTTGAAGATGTTCCTGTTCCACGGAAACGTATATGCCGCGCACTCGATCTCCAATATATCACTTAAATCGGTCTCCACCATAGGCCGCAAATCCAGCTGCGCATCATTCAGCGCCAGGCTCACGATTGTTCTTTATATATCGTCATTGCCAGCTGCAGGTCCTGCCAGGATTTCTTTTTCTCCCGTGGCGCGCGCAATAAGTAGGCCGGGTGATATGTTACCACGACCGGAACCGGGGGGTCACCGTAGTGGTAGCGCTTGCCGCGCATTTTTCCGATCGGCGTTTCGGCCTTGAGCAGGTTCTGGGCGGCAACCCGGCCGAGGGCCAGGATCAGCCTGGGTTTAACGGTGTTTATCTGCTGTTCCAGGTAATTTTCGCAGGCCAGGACTTCCTCGGGCCTGGGGTCGCGATTATTGGGAGGGCGGCATTTCAGGATATTGGCGATAAACACCTGTTCCCGGGTAAGACCGACCGCTTGGAGCATGGCATCAAGCAACTTCCCGGCGCGGCCGACAAACGGTTCCCCGCGCCGGTCCTCCTCAGCCCCCGGCGCCTCGCCAATCAGCATCCAATCCGCATTGACATCACCCACCCCGAAAACCGCTTGCGTCCTGCCCTCATGCAATTGGCACAGACGGCACCCCGCCACTTTACGCTGCAATGCCTCCCAGCCTTCCCGGTCAAATTGCATACCAATCTCTCGATCAACGGAAGATGCAACATGAATACCAGCAGACCCGACAGCACTTTTTTCACCACCAGAGGCAAACATACCCACATCCCTACCACCTGTTGCCTGTCCCCTGTTCCCTGTCCCCTGTTCCCTGTCTTCCGTCCTCCGAACCCTGTACACCTCAATCCCGAGGGCCTGCAGATAATGATGTTGTCGGGGTGTCAGCCTCATACCTGGGGATGAATTTTGCTGCTGATCGAATAGGCCCGGTTTATCGCATTGAGATACGCTTTTGCCGAAGCCGCGACGATGTCCGTATCCGCACCCCGGCCGTTTATGACATGCCCGCCCTTGTTCACTCGCACCGTCACCTCTCCCTGCGAATCAGCCCCCCCGGTAATATTGTTAACGGAAAACAACTGTAATTCACAACCACTGGAGACCAGGGTTTCTATGGCCTTGAAAACCGCATCTACAGGACCGTCCCCCTCCGACCTGCCTGGTGTTTCCTCACCGTCTATGGACAAGGTTAATTCAGCCCGGGGCGTCTCACCCGTTTCCGTTACCACCTTCAGCGAAACCAGCTTGATTTTTTCCTCATCGCTCTGCATGTGATCGGTAACGATAGCCTGCAGGTCCTCATCATAAATCTCATGTTTCTTGTCCGCGAGATCCTTGAACTTGATAAAAGCGTTATTCAGTTCCTCTTCACTGGAGAATTCGAAACCGATTTCCTTTAACCTGGTGCGGAAAGCGTTACGACCGGAATGCTTGCCCAGAACCAGGCGGTTGGTCGACCAACCGACGTCCTGGGCGCGCATGATCTCGTAGGTTTCCCGACTCTTGATAACACCATCCTGGTGTATGCCGGCCTCATGGGCAAAGGCGTTGGCGCCGACTACGGCCTTGTTCGGTTGAACCGGAAAACCCGTCACGTTCGACACCAGTTTTGAACAGTTCACGATCTCGGTCGTATCCAGTTCGGTGATACACGGGAAATAATCCTTGCGCGTCTGNNATCTCTTCCAGGGCGGCATTCCCGGCCCGTTCTCCCAGGCCGTTGATGGTGCATTCCACCTGCCGGGCGCCGTTCATGACCGCTGCCAGAGAATTGGCCACGGCAAGACCCAGGTCGTTGTGACAATGTACCGAAAACACCGCTTTGTCGGAATTGGGCACCTGCTCGATTATCCTGCCGATCGTTTCCCCGAATTGCGTGGGGATGCTGTAGCCCACCGTATCGGGGATATTGACGGTAGTGGCGCCGGCGGCGATGACTGCCTCGATGATCCGGCAAAGGAAATCAAGCTCCGAACGTCCGGCGTCCTCCGGTGAAAATTCGACGTCGTCCGTATAATTTTTCGCTCTTTTAACCGCTTTTACCGCAGCCTCGACCACCTCATCCGGCTCCATCTTCAATTTACGCTCCATGTGGATGGGCGACGTGGCGATAAACGTGTGGATACGGGCTGAGCGCGCCGGCTTCAGCGCCTCTGCCGCCGCGTCTATGTCCTGGTAACCAGTACGCGCCAGGCCGCAAACCGTGCTGTCTTTAACGATTTCCGCCACCGACCTGACGGCCTCAAAATCCCCGCCGCTGGCAATGGGAAAGCCCGCTTCAATCACGTCCACCCGCATTTTCTCCAGCGCCTTGGCTATGCGCATTTTCTCGCCACGAGTCATGGACGCGCCGGGACTCTGCTCGCCGTCACGCAACGTGGTATCGAAGATAATTAATTTGTCTGTCATGGTAATGCCCCTGAATCAGGATAAATCTTGCCTGTAAATGTAAGAAAAGTTGTGTTATGTATATAAATATCTGCCCTAGCAGGGCAGGAGAAGCAGGCGCAGGGAAGCAACTGCCGACAGGCTTGCTGAAACAGAATATGGCAAACGCTTCAACTCCATACTTCCAATATAGTGATTGTGGAAAAAAATGCAAGTGGAAATATTCGTTTGCCGGTTATCCTGTCGAATGGTATTTTTATTTCACCTGAAATCGCAACGGTGGACTGATGAGACTGTTTTTAACTTTCGTGTGTTTCAACGTGTTTGCCCTGATTTCGGCGGCGTGGGCCGGACAAGGCGCAGGCGCAACAGCGCTACATCCAAGAGACAGGGACATGATTATTATCCCGCCGAATTTACCTCAAATACATGGCGTGAAAATCAGGCCCGAGGGAGTCGAACTACTGCCGCAGGAATTCGCGCCTGGCGTTTACGGATTGATCTCAACACGAAAACCGGTCGATAACTCAGGCGTCATTATCGGCGATGACAGTATTCTCGTGGTGGATGCTCACATCAACGAAGACATGGCCAGGAAAATACTGGCAAATGTGAAATCGCTCACCGGCCGCGATGCGCCAGACTATCTTTTCAATACCAACTACCATGGCGATCATACCTTCGGCAATGGCTACTTCCCGCAGGAGACTCACATAATCGCGCACAGGATCACCAGGGATTTGATAGATTCACGTTTTGATTTTGAGAAGCAGTTTTTGCTCGCCCTGGTTGATGATCCCGACGTCTACGCAGCCGCGCCAAAGAGACTGCCTGACCAGGTATTTGATGAGTTCATGGAATTAGACCTGGGCGGCCGGATCGTTCAATTCCACTATTTTGGAATGGGCTGCGGGCCCGGTGACAGCATCGTTTACCTGCCGGAAGAGAAAATCGCCTGGACCGGAAACCTCATTCTTGGCCCGTCGGGTATTCCCTGGGTTATAGAAGGGCACGCACAGGAGTACCTGCAGACTATGGCCAGGGTCATCGAGGAGCTGGACATTGAAGTGATCATTCCCGGTCACGGTGGTGTACTCGTCGGGAAAAACAGGATCAGAACCCACATGCTCAAATTTCAAACCTACCTGGCCGAACTGATCTCGGAAACGGATCGATTGAAGCAAAACGGTGTTGCGTATGAAGATATCGTTGAGGCTTTTCCATTGTCAAAAAAGTATCTTCCTCCAAAAGAACTGCAGGAAACCACGGGTGGTTATCCGGATGCCTTGCTGGAAGGCTGGCATGC
>JAAXHV010000322.1 GCA_012270695.1 Gammaproteobacteria bacterium
TATCGGTATGGAACCTGTGGAATAACGGCCCTCCCCAAACCCGGTTAACGGGGACTGCATATATTGAATAACCTCCGGAGATGACACTCCTGCGTCAGGCGTCATTATTCCCGTATATGGCTTGTTTACGTCGTGCGGCAAAATCGAGCAGGCGTTTGATAGGAAGCCTGGCGCGCTCGATAATATCTTCGTCAACAACAATTTCGTTCTCTCCCGATTTGAGGATTGCCAACAGTTTTGTCAGGCTGTTCATGGCCATCCACGGGCAATGGCCGCAGCTTTTACAGGTGGCCCCGCGACCGGCAGTAGGCGCTTCGATAAAGGTTTTGTGCGGGGCTGCCTGTTGCATCTTGTAAAAGATACCCCGGTCAGTTGCGACGATAAACGTATCCGCCTCCAGTTCGCCGGCCGCTTTGATGATGCCCGTAGTGGAACTGACCACGTCGGCCTGGGCAATGACCGGGGCCGGCGACTCCGGGTGTACCAGCACCCTGGCTTCGGGGTATTGTTGCTTTAATTCCGCCAATTCCCTGCCCTTGAATTCCTCATGAACAATACAACTGCCCTGCCATAACACCATATCGGCCCCGGATTGTTCCTGTACATATTCACCCAGGTATCTATCCGGCGCCCATAAGATCTTTTCACCGTTATCCACCAGGTATCTGACCACGTCCACCGCACTGCCGGACGTGACCATCCAATCGGCGCGTGCCTTGACCGCCGCGCTGGTATTGGCATAGACCACCACAGTGTGGTCCGGATAGAGATTGCAAAACGCGTTGAATTCATCGATGGGACAACCCAGGTCCAGGGAACAATCCGCCTGCAGGTCCGGCATCAGCACACGTTTTTCCGGGTTTAAAATCTTTGCGGTTTCGCCCATGAAGCGCACGCCGCAAACAATCAGGGTATCAGCGTCGGATTCGTGGCCGAAACGCGCCATATCCAGGGAATCGGAAACGTAACCACCGGTCTCGTCTGCCAGTAACTGCAAATCCGGGTCGGTGTAGTAATGGGCAACCAGGACAGCGTTCTGTTCCCGCAACAGCTGTTTAAGCTGATGAATATATTCGTCTCTTTCGTCCCGGCTGAGTGTTTCAACCAGGGTCTCCGGCACTCGCTCCGGCGGCAACCGATAATCCTGGGTAGCGATGGCAGTTTGCATATCTTCGGAACCTCGACCTACAGGTGGCAACACGTCATTTTACAGCCGTGACATGGTCGGAGACGAGAGTATCAACCTTAATCCTAGTGTATCAAATATCCTAAATCAAGATATTTGGGGTCAAACCGAAGCGTTCACCGCAGTCCGCAGTCGTCGGCCAGAAAATCCAGCAGCGTCCGGTAGAAATTCAAGTAGTGCCGGTAGCCCAGGGTGTCAACTGTGTGTGCGGCATCCACCAGTTTCAGGTACTTATACGGCTTGCCGCGTTTTTCCAGTTCCCGTGCGAACAGGTCGCTGTGCTTGATAGGGACGATCAGGTCGCGGTCGCCATGCACGAGCAATACGGGCACGTTGACCGCGTCCATGTTACGTATCGGTGATAATCCGCCGCGCCATTTCTGGATGACGTCACGGAAGCGGTAATGCCACTCCTCCTTGGCGATCAACTCCATGCTGCTCACCCCGGCGCCGGCGATCGCGCAGCGGTAAAGATTCGGTTCGCGCATCGACCCCACCATCGCCGAGTAACCGCCGTAACTCCAGCCGAAGATCGCGAGGCGTTCAGGGTCGGCGATACCTTGTTCGACGAGATGGCGCATGCCGTCATCCACGTCGTCCTGCATCTTGTAGCCCCATTGCTTGTTCCCGGCGGTGTAATAGTCGAAGCCGAAACCCGTGGAGCCGCGGAAGTTGGGCTGCAACACGGCATACCCGCGAGTCGCCAGTAATTGCGGCCACTCGTCCCAGAAAGACGAATTCCAGTGCAGTGAATCGCGACTCCGGGGGCCACCGTGGGGATGGGCGATGGCAGGATACGGCGGCTCGCCGC
>JAAXHV010000323.1 GCA_012270695.1 Gammaproteobacteria bacterium
GTCACCGACGGCCTGGCTATGAGTTCCCTGGTTAATGCAAGAGTCATCGGTGGTTATTGAACAACAATGATGTGTCGGTATTCTGTATGATGCCTTCGTATAGTTTTGCGTATTGAGTTTGGACTACGTCACCGAATAGCGGGTCCTCAACCTGGGAGATATTATCATTGATCATCTGCCATTCCGTATCCTCAAGAGTGGATTTTGCTTTTGGGAAAATACTCCCTTCCTCCATATTCATGTGTTTCCACAACAAATTGATATATGCTCTGGCGTTGTCCAGAATCATGTCCATCGGTATGATTGCATCGTTGATCGCGCCATTTACTGCGTCTCTCAAAGCCAGTCCGGTGTCAGCTAACTGTTTGTGTTCGTTATTCAGTTCCAGGACCTGCGCCGAGCAATCCGGATCGAGCGCTCTCAGGACATCGAAGATGAGTTCCTCATGGGGATGATGGAAAGTATCTGGATAGCTGACCATGTAGTTCGCAATGTCATACATACGCACGAAATCCGGCTCATCGCCTTTTTCCAGCTTGTCTGCTTCCGTACTCAACAGGTCCAGTAGAACTGCATAATTTTTGTGGTCGTCGTGGAGGGTTTCGAGTAAGGTTGCCATGGCAATATTTTCATGATCAGTTGATATTATAGCAGTTCATCAGTTCATCAATAATAACCGAATGAAATTCTGACTATGCATGACTTGCAACAACTGGCTTTAATCTGGGCCAGTGTTTTTATCGCTTCCTGGCTGGCGGCCAAGACCAAACTTACGCCGGTGCTGTATTTCCTTGCCGCGGGTTGCCTTATGGTCAACCTGGGCTGGTTGCCCAGCCACAGCACGCCTTTCATCGCAGGTATTTCTGAGGTAGGCATTATCCTGATCATGTTCGCACTGGGATTTGAGGCCCACCCGGGTTCTTTCATCCGGAGTATCAAGCGAAGCTGGGGAATTGCCTTGTTCGGCGCGCTCGCACCGTTCATTGCCGCCTATTCCTGTGCGCAATATTTCTGGGGAGATGACAAAATCGCCATGCTGTGTGGCCTGACCATGACCGCGACGGCCGTCTCATTGACCATGGTTTCCCTGAAAAGTGAAGGATTGCACCTGTCCCGTGCGGCCAGCGGTATCATGACTTCGGCAATAATAGATGATATTGGCTCACTGGCTTTGGTTGCGGTCATGATACCGATAGCCACAGGCTCAGGGGATTTGTCCATCAGCGGGATAGGAATGATACTGCTCAGGGCGCTGATTTTCTTTTTCCTCGTAATCATTATTGCGGTCTGGATCATGCCGCACAGCGCCGAGAAGGGATTGCTTACCCGCTACCCTGTACTGCAACGCTTCGGGATGATCAACCTGCTTGCCATAGATAACGGCAGCAAGGCCACCCTGGGAATTCTGCTAGTCGCCATTTCGATCAGCCTGCTTGCCCATCACCTGGGACTGCATCCGGCCATCGGCGCCTATATGGCGGGTCTGATCATCAAGGAGGAATACTTTCATGTTGGCAAAACAGAAGACAAACGCGCCCTGTACCAAGACACCCGGAAGATCATCGATGACGTTGCCTTCTCGTGGATTGGCCCGATCTTTTTCGTTAACCTCGGTACCGAGATCGTATTTCACGCGGATGTTTTCACTGCCGTCCTAGATGAAACCCTGATCCTGCTTGGCTGCGTGTTCTTTGCCCAGGTGATCTCAGCCGCGGCGGCGGCGCGTTACACCGGCAGTTTTAACTGGGAGGATTCCGTGATGATCGGCTTCGGTATGCTGGGGCGGGCGGAACTGGCGTTTGTGGTGATGAATATCGCCTATATCCAACACGGCATCTTTACCGAGGAAGTATTTTATACCCTCATGATTACTATTTTCTGGCTTAATGTCGCAGTCCCCGTCACTATCAGGTTTTGGCGTCCCTACTATTCAGGAGAAAAGCCGCTACCTGCATTTTTTCGTTAAAGCAGGCATTGGAAACCGTGATTAAGGCGTCCGGAGAAACGGCGTCCTGCCAGATCCCCGAACAGGTCAATCACGTGATGGTTTCGGTCAGGACAGGTCCCTCCACCATCACCAGTACTCCCTGTACTGAATAGGCCCATCAAGTTGAAATGTTTACGTAACAAACTCCATCTTGTGGACAGGCACGGAAAGTCTACCCGGATCGGAAGATGTTTGATGTGGGAAAAGTCACATTTTGTTGAAAAAAACAAGGACAATGTTACCGCCCAAATCCCGCGATAGAGAATTGAAAGGGGTCTCTGTAGAGCATTTTGCCTGTTTGTAGTGCCCTGCTCAACAACGGCGGGCGACGGATTGCCCTTGTCGCAGCCACGTTGCCACATTCAGGCTTTGGATTCGGGCCATATCAGGCTCATGCACCGGCTCAGCCCGGAGAGACAGGGAAAGGGGCGCCGCCCCCGGTTGTCGGGAGTGACAGAGGGGATGAAATCGAACAGGGCTACGCTGCGCCGGGCAACGGCGGCGCACGCTCGGGCGGTGCCAAGGCCGTCAGCAGGGTCTTCACCAGCCG
>JAAXHV010000324.1 GCA_012270695.1 Gammaproteobacteria bacterium
CTTGAACCAGAGTGCGGAACTGGGCGCGGACCTGGGGATCTGGACGCGCGATGAAAACCGCGTCCTGCGGCTTGGAGAGGCAATACGCGCGGCCTATGTTGAGGACGTGGAAATCTTCACCCTGGATGAACAGGGTTTGCTCAGTGGCTATATTCATGCGCGGGGCGCCGAGATAATCAGCAATGTCCAGTGGAGTCTGCGCGGCGTCACCATGAAGGAGTTCACCGACACCCGGGTAAACACGACGTCTTCAGCGCGTATGAACTGGCGCCCTTTTTTGAGTTCCGAGCAGGTTGCCACACTGACGAGGCCGGCTGAGAGCCTGTCGCCGACGGATTTATATCGCCATATTCATTACCTGAAGAAAACCGGGCAGCAACATGATGAGATCTCACTGGCCTTCTGGAGGAAATTCGGCGCCGGCCTGATCATGCTTGCCATGCTGCTGTTGTCAGTCCCTTTCGTATTCGGATCGGTACGAGCCGGTATCGGCACCCGCCTGGTATTAGCAGGCATCACCGGGATCTGTGTCTACCTGCTGGATCAGATTTTTTCCAATGCAGGATTATTGCTCAACCTGAACCACGCGCTGGTCGCGTTGGCCCCTGGTCTGTTACTGATGCTGATAGGCAGTCTGTGGTTACAGAAGGTAGGCTGAGACGGCAATTAAGAATTAGGAATTAGGAATTACGAATTACGAATTAGGAATTAGGAATTGGGAATTGAAAACCAGTTGTTTGGCCGGGGCTGTTTCGAAACGTTGCGTTTCCTGGTTAAGAATGAATGATGTTACGCGGGTTTGCCAGCCACCCGGGGTTTGGTTTACCTCGTACATGTAGTAACCGGGAGATTTGGCCGGATCGCCATAACTGGCTGAAGCGGACGGCACGCCGAACACCGGGATCGTGTGAGCGCCAGCCTTGAGTTCTGCATGCAGTTGGCGATGCCCGTGACCATGGACGAGCAATTCCGCGCCGGGTCCCGCCAGGTTCGCCAGCAGCGCGTCCGCATCGATAAGCCTGCGCCGAAAACTCGAAGAATGCGGGCTGTGATGCAGTACAACGATGCGGTATAACCCCCGTTGTGCGGTTGTTTCGAGCAGGTGACGGAGGCGTCGTATCTGTTCATCCCCCAGCTTGCCGGTGGCGAAGAAGGGCGCCGTGGGTATGGCAGTCGAAAGGCCGATGAGCGCCACCGGGCCGCGCACGCGCAGGTATGGAAAATCAGGGGCATTGCCATGTTCACCCGGGTCACTGCGCATATAGGCCTGCCAGCGCCCGGTTGTTTCGGTAAAATCTGCGGCCACGTAATGGTCGTGATTCCCCGGCACGATTGATATATAATCAGGCTCGCCTATACTGTTTAACCAGGTTTCGGTTTCCCGGCATTCGTTTGCCGTGCCCAGGTGAGTGAAATCCCCGCTGATGATCAGGTGGTCAGGTTGCTGTGCTGCCAGGTCGGCAAGAGTACGGGACAGGATTTCCCTGCTATGGGAGCGGCGCCGTTTCAATCTCCAGGAGAGATAACCGAGAACGCGTTTATTGAGTAACTCATCCCATTTGACGTGGTGCAGCGAGGTCAGGTGGGGATCCGAAAGGTGTGCAATTTTCAAACTTGATTTCACTCTTGTCTCATCCACAGGGTACACAGGGTAGCATGAATTCTTACGTCCAGATCATCGGTGACAGCCATACAGAGATATGGGGAATGAGCGGACGGGCAAGATTGGCCCGCCTGCTGGAGAGAATTGACGGCATAACAATCATCACAGACGAGAGCGAGTTGCCTGACGGGGCGCCGATCATTTTCCTCCGGGGGGATTATTTATTCAATAGCCGCTTGTTACCGGCCCTTGTTCGCCTGGAAAACGAATTTGCGCTGTACGATCGGCACAGCAACGCGGTCGTCGCAATACGGACGGATAATTACGACTCTGGGATATTCGAGACCTGCCGCGCTACGGGGTCAGCGGCAAGGATAGAGCCGGATGACCTGGTCAGTCCTTACGATAATCGCCTGAAAAAATACGAGCCGGCCAGGGTCCGGCGGATCAGCGCCGATAACCGGGAAGCTCTTGAGCAGGAGTTATTCAGCAGTTCCTATAAGGGCGTGACCGACCTGGTGACCAAGTGGCTCTGGCCGCGTCCGGCAATGTGGGCGACAAAAATCTGTGCCAGGCTTAAATTAAAACCGAACCACGTGACCTTATTCAGCCTGGTGCTGGCGATCCTGGCCGGATATGCCTTCTGGCAGGGTGAATTCGTCGGCGGCTTGTTGCTGGGCTGGTTCATGACCTTCCTGGACACCGTAGACGGCAAGCTGGCCCGGGTGACTCTGACCTCAAGCCGTTTCGGCGACCTGCTGGACCACGGTCTGGACCTGGTACATCCACCTTTCTGGTACATCGCCTGGGGGGTGGGATTGACGGTTCAAATGCCGGAGGTGACGCCGTTGACGACGTTGTTGGGCCTGATGCTTGCCGCTTACGTGGGCGGCCGGCTCTGTGAAGGGATCTTTCAACATTACATTGCCAGTTTCTCGATCTTCATGTGGCAGCCTGTTGATTCCCTGACTCGATTGATTACCGCCCGGCGTAATCCCAATTTACTGATATTGACCGCCGCCTTGCTCGCCGGGCGACCTGATACGGGCCTGGTGATTGTAGTCGCCTGGCACCTCCTGTCCACCTTGTTCCTGCTGATCAGGCTGGCTATGGCCTGGAAGGCGAAACAGGACCAGGGTCCTCTGCTGAGTTGGCTGTCGGCAATCGGCCCCGGAAACCGGCATAACAGGCTGGCGCTGAAGATTTTCACCTGAGCGGACCAGCCCGCATCCATTATTGTTTCAGCCAATAACCCGTGAGCTATGAGGCTATCACCCCGGCATACGAAGCACGCAGAAACCCGGGCGCCGGAAGGCATTCCGACGGCATTAATCGAGCGCGTTGCGCAGCAATGCGCGGCTGAGGTGGCTGAAGCCGGTACGCTGATCAGCGGGGCGATCAGGAAGACCTACGGCGCTGCCCTGCAGGGCATACTGTTTTACGGTTCCTGTGCAAGAGGTGAGGGTGTGGGGGACGGCATTGCCGATATTTTCGTCATTGTCGACGGCTACCCGAATGTTTACGACAAGCGTTACCTGGCCTACCTCAACGCCTGCCTGCCCCCAAATGTGTTTTACCGGGAAATCCCCGCTGACGGCGCTCCGCTTCGGGTCAAATTGGCCGTAATCAGCCTGGCGGATTTTACTGACGGCATCCTGCACTGGTTCCATTCCTACCTCTGGGGGCGGTTTGCGCAACCGGTGCGGATACTCTATACGCGGGACGCGGCGGTGCGCGCTGAATTTCACAGGCTGCTGGCGCAGGCCGTGTTGACCCTGCTCAGGACGACGATCCCGGCACTGCAGCATAAGTTCAATGATCCGGAAACGATCTGGACCAGGGCCTTATCCCTGTCCTACTCCGTGGAATACCGGCCTGAACCCGGGTCCAAGGCCGCTGAGCTGGTGCGGGATAACCTCGCCGGGTATAGTGGTTTGCTGGAGGCATCCTTGCCCGCACTCGGGGATGTCCTGCGCCGGGAAGGTGATAATAACTACCTGTGCCTGTGTGACGCGGGAACCGCTGACACGGCATTATTGCACTGGCGCCGCCGCCGCCGGCTGGGACGCGTCCTGTCCGTCCTGAGGCTGATGAAGGCGGTCCTGACTTTTACCAACAGTGTCGATTATGCAGCATGGAAGGTAAACCGGCATACTGGCGTAGAGATTGATGTCACCCCCGTACTGCGGCGGTATCCCTTGTTATTCGGCTGGCGGGTATTCCTGAAACTGCTCAGGCAGGGAGTCTTGCGCTGACACAGAAACCCGCGCTAATGGTCTGATATGCCGGTAAAGAAGAAAAAGCATCGGTTCAGCGTGGCGCTGGGATTGTGGGCTATCAAGCGGGTGGAGCGGTTTCTGATCAGGTATTCCCTGGTCGGCGACACGCCTTTCCTGGACGCTTCGGAGTTTGCCTGGGTGGATATGCTGGAAGCCAACTGGAAGCAGGTCCGCGCAGAACTGGAGCAGGTGCTGAAAACCCCCGAGCGCATCCCGAATTTTCAGGATATCTCGCGTGATCAGGCCAACATCACCCGGGATGATAAATGGAAGTCTTACTTTCTCTACGGCTATGGCTACAAGATGGCCGGAAACTGTAAGGCCTGCCCGGAAACGGCGCGCATTGTTGAAGCGATACCGGGCATGTTTACGGCATTTTTTTCCGTGTTGGCCCCCGGTAAGCACATTCCCAGGCACCGCGGGCCCTACCGGGGCCTGCTGCGCTGCCATCTCGCCCTGATCGTGCCTGAACCGCGGGAGAACTGCTGGATAGAAGTCGGCGACGAGACCAGCGCCTGGGAAGAAGGCCGCTGCATCGTTTTCGACGATACCTACAAGCACCGCGTAGAGAACAATACCCAGGGCATACGGGTGGTGCTGTTTCTCGATGTGATGCGGCCGTTAAAATTTCCCGGAGCGCTGGTTAACCGTATCGCGCTGTTCCTGATCCGCCTCTCGCCGTTTATCCAGGATGCCCGCCGCAACCAGGTGGCCTGGGAGAAACGCCTGGATTAACGTTAAGCGCAAACTCAAGGCAGGTTTCGGCCAGGTCGATCCGGTCCTGCATGGAGAGCATGACGGTATCGGTGACTTTGACCTTGATCCCCAGTTCCTCGATTACCTGTGCTTCATGCTCATCACCGCTATCGATGATTAACCCGTCCAGGAAGTCGCGATAATGTTGCGCGACTGACAGGTTGTTTGCCGGTATTTTAAGTTCCTCCATGATCTTGGCCGCGGGGCCTTTCAAAGCCTTTCCGCCGACGATGGGCGAGACGGCAACGACGGGCGCGGCAGCGGATTGCAGCCCTGCTCGGACCTTCTTCAGGGACAGGATCGGGTCGATGCTCAGGAAGGGATTCGAGGGGCACAGGATAATGGCGCCCAACTCACGGCTGTTGAGCAACGCGACAAAATCAGGATGCGGGTGGGCCCGGTCAGAACCGCGGAATTCGACTGTATTTATCCGGGGCCTGCAGCCCAGACGCACGAAATAATCCTGGAACGGCAGCTGCCCCTGGTCGGTTGCGATGATCGTCTGCAGTGGGTCGTCGCTCATGGGGATGACCCGGTGTTCAATGCCGAACGAACGGCTCAGCATGCGCGTGACCTCGGCCAGCCCCAGACCCTGTTTCAGCGCTTGGGTCCGGTATACATGGGTGGCAAGGTCTTTGTCTCCCAGCTTGAACCAGGCCGGGCCCTCGAAACGGGAAATCGCTTCCATGAAATTCCATGTCTCAGCGGCCATACCCCAGCCCCGTTCCGGGTCCGCTACCCCGGCCAGGGTGTACATGATCGTATCCAGGTCAGGTGAGATATGCAGTCCCAGGTGTTGAAAATCATCGCCGGTATTGCCCACGATAACGAGGTAATCCGGGCTGACTGTCCGGCTGAGTCCATGAGCCAGTTTCGCCCCGCCCACGCCGCCGCTGAGGGACAGGATGGTTTTATTCATTTTACCTGAACAAGTCCTGCGCCGGATCTCTGATCAGGGCAGATGCGTCGTTGGCAGGACCGCGCAGCTCCAGGCCCTTCACCAGCACCGCAGGCACCCCTTCTGCCCCCTGTCCCATCACCAGGGAGGCAGCCGCGGCGATTTCATCGGCGATACCTACCTCGGTTGTTCGCAACGGGTTCCCTTGCAGGTCTGCTGTGCCACGCAGGTCCAGCAGGCAGGGCAGACCGGCGGCGCCGATGGCGATGCCGGTAACGCCGTTGCGCCAGGCGCGCCCGGCGCTGTCGTTGATGATGACGCCGACATGGACACCCCGGCGTTGTTTGATTTGCGCGTGGATTGTCGCGGCGCTCGCGTTGGGGGACTCCGGCAATAACAGGACTCTTTCCAGGCGGCCGTTTTGCGGGATATTGGAATGGTCGATGCCGGCGTTGGCGTGTACGAATCCCAGCTTGTGTTCGACGATCAGCACGTCCTGCCGGTACCTGACCACCCGGTTAGACTGGCTCAGTATCAACTCGACCAGGCGCGGGTCCTTATTCACTTCCCCGGCCAGCTGCACAGCCCGCTCCGAAGGCGTTATATCAGCAAGGTCTGCGTAACGGTTCTCCGCCTTGGAAACGATTTTCTGGGCGATGACCAGGATATCGCCGCCGGCAAGCGGATAATCCTGCAAGCGCTCCAGCAACAGCGCGGCCAGCTTATCTCCGGGCATGACTTCCGGGATGCCACGCACCGGCAACAGCTGGATTCCCATGTCCGATTTTTTGTTCATAAAATATCTCGCTATAATAGCTGCCTCTGATGCTTCATGCTTGACTTTCCCGATAACCTGATCACGAAAAAACTGTATGTCAGAAAGTAAACACGATCATACCAGCGGTCGCGCCGGGCGCATCGGTGTTATCGGGGCCGGCGTCATGGGCCGGGGGATTGCCCAATTGTTCCTGCAGGCCGGATCCCATGTGTGGCTTTATGACACGCACAGCGGCGCGCTCGACAGCGCCTCCGGGTTCATCGGAAAGATGGTCGGACGCCAGGTTGACAAGGGCAGGTATACGGAGACGGAAGCGGAAAAAATGCTTTCCCGGCTCAAGATCTGTCAGGGTATGGAAGAATTAGCTGTTTGCGACATCCTGATCGAGGCAATCGTCGAGCTGCTGGAAGTGAAGAGGCAGTTGTTTTCGGAGCTGGAAAAGATCGTGTCCGATGAGGCCATCCTGGCGAGTAATACCTCTTCGTTGCTAATCTCGGATATCGCCTCCGCCTGTGCCAGACCGGGTCGGGTCGCGGGGCTGCATTTCTTCAACCCGGTGCCGCTCATGCGCGTAGTTGAAGTCATACCCGCGGCGCTGACCGAAGCGGCCATTATTCAGGAACTGTCGGCGCTGGTTGCCTCGACCGGCCACCGCGCCGTGGTCGCCGCGGACCAACCCGGCTTCCTGGTGAACCACGCAGGTCGCGGTTTTACCACCGAAGCGTTGCGTATCCTGGAAGAGGGGGTGGCGCAGCCCGTGGACGTCGACCGGGTCATGCGCGAGGCGCTGGGGTTCCGGATGGGGCCGTTTGAACTGTTGGACCTGACCGGGCTGGACGTGTCCGGGAAGGTGATGGAATCCGTGTATGAACAATTTCTGCAGGAACCGATGTATCGTCCCTCGTCGCTGGTGCCGCCGAGGATGGCGGCAGGTCTGTTTGGCCGGAAGACCGGGCGCGGGTTTTACCATTATGAAAATAACCGGAAAATCGAGCCCGAAACCGCACCGATTCCGCAAATCAGCCTGAGGAAGGTGTGGCTGCACGGCGCAGGAGACGGCGCTTCGCGGTTGCTGGCGGAAGAATTAGCGGCCAACGGCGCGCAGCTCACGGACTCCCCCGTTGCCGAGGATACGATGGCCGTCCTGCAGCCCTGGGGCAGCGACGTAAGCCATGCCTGTGCGGAGCTGAACCTGGACCCCGCCCGCAGCGTGGCTGTGGACCCGCTGCCCGACACGGGTTCGAGACGCACACTGATGCTGTCGCCTGTGACCGCCCCGGAGGTGCGCGACAGCATGCACGGCCTGCTGCTGGCCGCCAGCACTGCCGTCACCGTGATCAACGA
>JAAXHV010000325.1 GCA_012270695.1 Gammaproteobacteria bacterium
GCCTTGCACGCCTGCGCGCCGGAATAATCGAACTCACAGGCCTGGCCGATGACGATGGGACCGGCGCCAATGATGAGTACACTGTCTATGTCAGTTCGCTTGGGCATTTATTTCATCAGTCATACACAACAGAGAATATCGACAGGTTGGGATGGCATTTTCAAGAACGTCGACAGCCAAGGATGGCTGGTGATGAGCGTACACGGATGTATTCACAGCGTGTCTTGAAAATGCCATCCCAACCTGTTGCGCCATCTAGTTATATCCATCCATCAAGTCCATGAAGTGGTCGAACAACGGTTTCACGTCGTGGGGGCCGGGGCTGGCTTCCGGATGTCCCTGGAAGCCGAAGGCCGGTTTTTCCTTGTGGTGTATGCCCTGTACCGTGCCGTCAAACAGCGAGCGGTGCGTGACCGACAGTGTCTCCGGGATGGACTCTTCAGCAACGGTGAAACCGTGGTTCTGGCTGGTAATCATGACTCTATCGGTGGCCAGCTCCAGCACCGGATGATTGCCGCCGTGGTGGCCGAACTTCATTTTCACCGTATCGGCCCCGCAGGCCAGGCCCAGCAACTGGTGTCCCAGGCAAATGCCGAAGGTAGGGACCCCCGCCACTACAATGTCCCTGATAGCGCCTATGGCATAAGCGCAAGGCTCAGGGTCGCCGGGACCATTGGACAAAAATACGCCAACAGGGGAACGGGACAGCACCTGGTCTGCCGACGTAGTCGCCGGAACCACTTCCAACTCACAGCCCAGGTCGTACAGGATGCGCAGGATGTTTCTCTTCACGCCGAAATCATAAGCCACAACCTTCCGTTTCCGTTTCCGTATTGTATTGTGTTGCCCATAGCCCTCGCCCAGGGACCAGCCGCCTCCCTGCCAGCGATATTGTTGCGACGCGGTTACCTCCCTGGCCAGGTCCATGCCTTGCAGTCCGGGGAACCCCCGGGCAAGTTCCAGGGCGCGCGCCTCCTCCAACTGCTCGCCGGCCAGGATGCAGCCGTCCTGTGAGCCCTTGTCCCTTAGCAGCCGGGTGAGACGCCGGGTGTCTATATTGGCAATGGCGATTATGTTGTTGGCCCCCAGGTAGTCGGAAAACGACTGCTCGGTGCGCCAGTTGCTCGGTATCTGAGGCGCCTGCTTGATAATCAATCCGGCGGCATAGACCCGGACTGATTCCGTGTCCTCCGAATTGACGCCTACGTTGCCGATCTGCGGCTGGGTAAAGGTGATGATCTGGCGGCAGTAAGACGGATCCGTGAGAATTTCCTGGTAGCCCGTAATGGAGGTGTTAAACACCACTTCCCCCACCGCCTCGCCGGAAACACCGATGGATTCACCATAGAACAGGCTACCGTCCGCCAGCGCAAGCAAAGCCGAATGATCCAAGACATACCTCCACGAAAGCAACACACATACAAAACGGGAGCAACCTCCCGATTACTCCCGCTTACCGATATCGTACAGTGTACTAAATCAGCGGGTTGGGTGTCGATTGAATTTTCAAAATCATCTTGACAGCAGATTTTATATACATCATTATGCGTCTTATGCGTACGACAGTGACATTAGAACCGGAAACTGAACGCCTGCTCCGTGAAGCTATGCGTCAACGCGGGCAAAGTTTCAAGGAAACATTGAACCAAGCCGTCACCCGAGGGTTGGCAGACCTGCTGTGCAGTTCTGACAAAACGCCTTTCGTCCCACAGTCGTATCCGATGGGTCTGCGTACCGGCCTCGACCCTGCCCATTTCAATTCCCTCAATGACGACCTGGAAGTGGATGCTTTTCTTGAGCTCTCGCGCCGTTTGGATAAGCAGTCCTCAGCCGGATGATCGTGCCCGATGCAAACCTGTTACTGTATACGGTCGACTCAAAGAGTCCTTTTCACAATGTTGCCGGGCAATGGTGGTCGCGCTGTCTGAATGGCGCCGTTCCTGTTGGCCTGTGTCACCCCGTAGTGTTTGCCTTTGTTCGCATAAGCACTAATCACCGCGCGTTTGCACAGCCCTTGTCACTGACGCAAGCTACACAGGTTGTCCAGTCCTGGTATGACCGCCAAATCACCCGGACGCTTTATCCCTCCGCACGTCATACTCATCACGTGCTGGAGTTGCTTACCGCCTCGGGCTCTGCGGGTGGCAATATGGTCACCGATGCACAAATTGCAGCGTTAGCGATTGAGCATCAAGCTGAAGTGCATACGGCTGATCACGATTTCCGGCGCTTCCCCGGGCTGGATTGTCGCTTCCCGTTGGAACCCGAATAAGACATTCCGGCGCTTCAAAGAGTGATTGGGTCGGAACAGACAATGGAAGCAGGCGCCATCCTGTTGGCGGCAGGGGGTTCAAGCAGGTACGGTCAGTGTAAACAACTCGTTGATATTAACGGTTCCAACCTGGTGCGGATTGCCATCGACAAACTTTCACCGATATTTCCGCATAACCGGATTAACGTTGTCATCGGGGCAAACTCTGAGGCAATGATTAGAAACATCAAGGACTTGCCGGTCAACGTTGTACATAATAAGCATTGGCAAACAGGCTTGGCTTCCTCCCTCAAAGCGGGAATAAACAGCCTTGAACCGGGTTGCCTGGCTGTAATGATCACATTGTGCGACCAGGTCCTGGTTGCGGAAAAGCACCTGCGACAACTGATCGACCTGTGGATTGGCAACCCGTCCAATATCATTGCCAGCGCGTATGCCGATACACTGGGAACTCCGGCTATTTTCCCGGCTGAATTCCACTTGCAACTCCTGGCATTGGATGGCGATGCAGGAGCAAAATCCATTTTGAGGAATAATACCGACCAGATAATAACACTCCCCATCCCCGAAGCCGAATTTGACCTCGATGTCCCGGCCGACCTGGAAAAGCTGAAGAAACTGCTAAGAAAACATTGATGTTAGCGACACCCCCCCTGTATCGCAGAAACCAGTGATTAAACCAGGGGTATGTTAAGCAAGCACTGACTTAATCAGAGCTTCTCTAACCCTGACTACTTTGAGGTGTGTGTCTTTTCCTGTCATAGGCTGCCTCCCAGTTGTCGCCGTCAAACCTCTCGACCATAACGCTCTCTATGTGGGTCCGATCGAGGCAGTTGAGGTTGACGCTGTAACCCTCGGGAAAAGACCGGGGCACGTAGAATGACTTGACCCCGCAGGTACCGCAAAAATAGTGTTGCGCGGTGCCGGTATTGAAGGTGTAAGTGGATAAGGCGTCCGCGCCCTGCAACAGCCGGAAGCGCGACCTGGGGACTTGCAGGTGCAGGTAGCCGCTCATCTGGCAGATGGAGCAGTTGCAGTCCAGCACGGTCAGCGCCACCGGGGCGTCCACCTCGAACCGCACCGCGCCGCAATGACAGCCTCCCTTATGAGTCAGCAGACCTTCGCTCATACCAGATATCCTTAAGCTGCAAGCGGCAAGTTTTTACGTTTGTGCTTGAGCCTCCCTTTGGGCAATTTTTTGAGCTTCTGGTTGCGCGGGTCAATCTCTACAGCCGCCGACTCCAAGGCAGTCACGCCGAGCAGCGGTTCGGCATCGGCAGGTCCAAACACTATCGTCGTGCCGACGATTTCTCCCATAAATTCACACCCCCGGCGCAATGCCCATCTCGATTTCACTGTCATCGGCCAATTCGTATACTCGTTGCCTCATAGGTTTGAGACCAATAGCTTCCAGACAGGGCGCAGGCACGAGTGATTCCATGGCGCCGGTATCGACCAGGAAACGTCCTTCCCACCTCCTGTTCCGATCAGCCGGATTGCGAATGATGACATTTGTGTAAATTGCTCCCATAGTTCCTTGGCCTCCGTTTGAACTTCTGTTCGGTGTACAGGGACGGAGCCCTGCTTACAACATGCAGGGGCATGCTTTAAATCCGTCCCCCTGAACTTCAAGTTTCGGATAAACTGTCCCATTATGTCAACCGATATTTTTCACCCGGTTACCGCGTCCTGGTTTCACAGTGTATTTGATTGCCCGACGCCGGTGCAGGAGGATGCCTGGCCGGCGATCAGACAGGACCGGCATACCTTGATCGCGGCGCCGACCGGCAGCGGCAAGACCCTGGCCGCGTTTCTTGCGGCAATTGACGACCTGGTACGCGCAGCGCTTGCCGGCGGGTTGGCTGACGAGACGTATATATTGTACGTCTCCCCCCTGAAAGCCCTGTCCAATGATATTCAGAAGAACCTGCAAGTCCCACTGCAGGGCATCAGGGACATGATGAAATCACAGGGGTTGCCAGAGGTGGATATCCGCGCCCTGGTGCGTACCGGCGATACCTCGCAGACCGAGCGCGAGCGCATGCGGCGCGTGCCACCCCATATCCTGGTTACCACCCCCGAATCACTCTATATCCTGCTCACCAGCAGTTCCGGCAGGAAACTGCTGCAGACCGTGCGCAGCGTGATTATCGATGAGATTCATGCGTTGGCTCCGAACAAACGGGGCGCACACCTGGCGTTATCGCTGGAACGGCTGAATGCCTTGGCGCAGCGCAATCCCGTGCGCATCGGCCTGTCAGCAACACAACGACCCATAGCAGAGATCGCCCGATTTCTGGTCGGGAACCGCGAGGACCAGTGCAGCATCCTGGATCGCGGTCATGTGAGGCAGCTCGATATTGCGCTCGAACTCCCTGCTTCACCCTTGGAAGCCGTAATGGCCGGAGAAGTCTGGCAGGAACTGTACCGGCAACTGGCCGCCCTGATCGAGCGACACAAGACCACGCTGATCTTTGTCAATACCCGCCGCCTGGCTGAGCGGGCAGCCCGCGCCCTGGCTGAGCGCATCGGTGAGCAATTCGTCACTGCCCACCACGGCAGCCTGGCAAAGGAACACCGTCTCAATGCCGAACAACGGCTGAAACGGGGTGAACTCAAGGCGCTGGTCGCGACCGCGTCCCTGGAACTGGGTATCGACATAGGGGACATCGACCTCGTCTGCCAACTGGGCTCACCCCGGTCCATTGCCGTCTTTCTGCAACGCGTCGGGCGCTCCGGCCATCGACTTGGAGCGACTCCCAAAGGCCGCCTGTTTCCACTCAGCCGGGACGACCTGGTGGAGTGCGCGGCGTTGCTTGACGCGGTGCGGCGCGATGAACTGGACCGGCTCAGGATACCCGCGGGCCACCTGGACGTGCTGGCGCAACAACTGGTTGCCGAGACAGCCTGCCGGGAATGGCAGGAAGACGAATTGTTCCGGCAGTTCGCGCTCGCCTGCCCCTACCGGGATTTGACGCGCGATAAGTTCATTGAACTGCTGGATATGCTGGCGCAGGGGTTTTCAACCCGGCGCGGCAGGCAGAGCCGTTACATTCACTATGACAGGGTGAACAAGCTGATCAGACCCAGGAAAGGCGCCAGACTGACTGCCGTGACCAATGGCGGCGTGATACCGGATCAATTTGATTACGACGTGGTGCTGGAACCGGATGACCACTTTATCGGCACATTGAACGAAGACTTCGCCTTTGAAAGTCTGCCCGGCGATATCTTCCAACTGGGCAATACCTCGTATCGTATTCTCAAGGTCGAACAGAACAAAGTGCGCGTGGCGGACGCTCAGGGACAACCCCCCAATATTCCCTTCTGGTTCGGCGAGGCGCCGGGCAGGTCGGATGAACTCAGCCGGTCGGTCTCCCGCTTACGCAAAATCATGGATGAAAAGTTAGCCCGTAGCGCGGACTCCGCATATCGCTGGTTGTTGGACGATTTACGCCTTGGCGATCCTGCGGCCCGCCAATTGACCGAACACCTGGCGGGCGCCCGCGCCGCCCTGGGACGAATACCGACCCGTCAGGATATCGTGTTTG
The DNA here is from genome assembly GCA_012270695.1 of Gammaproteobacteria bacterium. Taxonomy (GTDB): domain Bacteria; phylum Pseudomonadota; class Gammaproteobacteria; order Eutrophobiales; family Eutrophobiaceae; genus JAAXHV01. The sequence continues at coordinate 5,824 of JAAXHV010000325.1, forward strand.
AACGATTTTTTGATGAGGCCGGGGATCAACACCTGGTGCTGCACAGTCCCTACGGATCGCGTATCAACCGCGCCTGGGG
>JAAXHV010000326.1 GCA_012270695.1 Gammaproteobacteria bacterium
GTGGAGGCAATCAACGGTATTTTTACCGAGTTAGGCAGAAGAGGGCATGAGGCCCTGGAAAAGGATCATATAGACCCTGCACACAGACGCCTTATTCCCATGGCTGAACTGCGTTACCAGGGACAAGAGCACACGGTCAACCTGGTATTCCCCACGGCAGAATTGGGACCCGGGGATCAGGAGAAAATCGAGTCGTTATTCAATGCTGCCCATGAAAAACAATACGGTCACGCCATGCAGGACCCGATCCAGATTGTGACCTTGCGCCTGCGTGCAGTGGGCCTGCTGGGGCGCCCTGAGCTGCCAAAACCGGATACGGATGGAGACGCGCCGGCAAGCATCGGCAGCAGGGGTATTTACCGTTCCGAGATCGGCGCCAGACAACCCTATTCCATTTATCAAAGAGAAGTTCTCAGGGCAGGCATGCCGGTCAGGGGACCGGCTATCATAGAAGAACCCACATCAACTACTATAATACACAAGGGTGATAAGCTGAGCGTGGGACAATATGGTGAATTCCATATTAAAATAGGTTAGTTTATGGCAAGCGGATAGATAGAACGGGTACGAGAGCAAACAAGTGGCTAACGTCGACTCCATCACGGTGGAAGTGATACACAATTATCTGCTGTCGGCAGCACGTGAGATGAACCGGAATCTTATGCGCACCGCCTACAGTACTTTAATCTACGAAGTACATGATTTTGGTCTTGGTCTCTATGACAAGCAATGCAGACTGCTTGCCGAGGCGCCGGGCCTGGCCGTTTTTACCCGCAGCAATGATTACGGGCTGACTAAAATGGTCGAATTTCTCGGCTATGACAATATTCATCCCGGTGATGTGATCCTGCTCAATTATCCTTACTGGAGTTCAACTCATACCCTGGATGTGATGGCGGCGTCGCCCATCTTTTATAAAGACGAACTCGTGGGCTTTACCGCGGTTAAGGAACACTGGCTCGACCTGGGACAAAAAGATCCCGGCTATTGTCTGGATACCGTTGATCTGGCCCAGGAAGGGCTGGTTTTTCCCTGCTCCAAGATCTACTCGCGCGGGGTATTAAACAAGGAGTTGGAGCAATTAATTCGATTTAACAGCCGTCTGCCAGACCGGGTCATCGGCGATATGAATGCACAGATTTCCGCCTGCCGCACCGGCGAGCGACGGATACGGGAACTGGTGGAAAAATTCGGCGTGGAAACCTACACGGAGGCGATAAAAGAGATGCTGGATCACGGTGAACGCCTGGCGCGCAAGCGCCTGACAGAATTGCCGGACGGCTGCTGGACCGCGGAAGATTATGTTGATGATGACGGTGTTGAGCGTGACAAGAAGATGCGCTTGCAAGCCACGGTAACCATAGCTGGTGATGAAATGACTATAGACTGGACCGGTTCCGATGATAAGTGTAAAGGACCCATGAACGTGCCTATCGGCACAACGGAAGGTGTGTGCGCGCTTGTCTTCAAGTCGATCACCACCCCGGATACCCCCGCCAATGAAGGCAACTTCAGGCCGTTGACAGTGATCGCCCCTGAAGGCTGTATCATGAACGCCCAGCCGCCGTCACCGACTTTTACCCTGTGGACGGCCTTGATTGCACCCGAGGTAGTGACCAAGGCTCTGGCCAAAGGGATGCCCGACCGTATTCCTGCCTGCAGCGGCGGAGACATCTTTTCCCTGATGGGGGTCGGCACCCATCCTGATACCGGTAAGCTCTGGATTGAAAGCACCAATGAAGGCATCGGTTTTGGCGGCCACTCTGCTGATGACGGTGAGAGTGGCATTATGCACATGACCGAACCCGGTTGTCGTAATAATCCAGTCGAGGTACTGGAAACCAAAGCGCCCTGGCTTATAGAAAACTACGGCTTACGAACCGATTCGGGGGGAGCCGGGAAATATCGGGGAGGGCTGGGAATTACTCGTACTTATCGGTTTCTCTCGGATGCTTCCGCGTTGACCCTGGTTAAAAAAACCAAAACCTCGCCGTGGGGTATGGCGGACGGTCAAGACGGGCAGGCGGGGGCGGTAATCGTACGCCCCGGCACCGAGCGGGAACAGGTGACCGGCGCCATCTACGAGCAGGTGTCAGCGGGTGACGTGATCGTCAACCAGTCCGGTGGAGGTGGGGGTTGGGGCAACCCCCTGGAGCGCGACCCGGCGCTGGTGCTTGACGATGTCAGGAACGAATTTGTGTCGGTTGCCGCCGCACGGGAGAAATATGGTGTCGTAATCGACCCGGCAAAGATGTCGATTGACGCGGCTGCAACTCAAGAGTTGCGTCGATCCATCGGGGAAATCCATTGAGCAGCCGTATCGGCGTTGATATAGGTGGAACTTTTACCGATCTCATTTTTTTCGATGAGGAAGAGGGTTCTGTACTGGTAGACAAAGTACCCACCACGCCAAGCGCGCCGGAAATCGGTTGCGTCGATGCGATAAATTCGGCTGTCGCGCCTGGATTACTCCGATCATCCTCATACTTTCTCCATGGCACGACAGTAGGGCTGAATGCCTTGCTCGAACGCAAGGGTTCTGTGGTGGGTTTATTGACCACCAGCGGTTTCCGTGATGTCCTGGAAATTCGCAAGGGCTCAAGGGAAGAATGGTATAACGTGTTCTGGGTCCCCGATGCGCCCCTGGTGCCGCGCAGACGCCGGCTTGAGATCAGAGAAAGGGTGTTGGCCAGTGGTGAGGTGCTGGAACCATTGCTTACGGAAGACGTTATCGATGCCGTGAAAGCGCTTCAGCAACAGGGGGTGACCGCCATAGCCGTATCCTTCCTGAATTCATATATGAACCCTGCCCATGAAATCGAAGCTGAGAGGCTTATTCGTGATGCCGGGTTCAACGGCGCGGTTTCTCTGTCCCACCGCGTATCGGGTGAATACCGGGACTATGAGCGCTGTTCCACTACCGTGATCGACGCCTACGTCCGCGGGCGTTTGGCTAATTATATGGACCACATCGAATCCAGGCTGCGCGCCAACGGATTTGTCGGCACTTGTCTGATTACCCGTTCCGGAAGCGGTTCCATGACATTCACCGAAGCGGCCGAGCGGCCCTTTGAAACCATCATGTCAGGGCCTGTTGCGGGGGTCGAAGGCGCAGCCGAATTAGCGCGCGCACTGGCTCTGGGGGACATCATCTCAGCCGACGTGGGTGGCACCAGTTTTGATACGGCATTGATTCGGGACGGTCGTCCGCAGTTGCTTTTTGAGGGTTCCGTGTTGGGTATGCCCTTACAGACACCGTGGGTGGATGTGCGTTCCATCGGCGCCGGTGGCGGTTCTATCGCTTACGTTGACGTAGGCGGGCTGCTTCAGGTTGGCCCGCAAAGCGCCGGCGCGGAACCCGGTCCTGCCTGTTATGGACGCGGTGGCAACCAGGCCACGGTCACGGACGCCGCATTTTACCTTGGCATGTTGGCTGCAGGGTACCTGGCTTCCGGTATCAGGCTGGACCGCGACAAGGCGGAACAGGCGTTGCAACCCCTGGCCGACAAACTGGGCTATGATCTGACCCGGACGGCCGAAGGAATTATAACCATCGCAGTCGCCGCCATGGCCAATGCAATCCGCGAGATTACCGTAGAGCAGGGTATCGACCCGAGGGAAATGAAGTTGTTGCCGTTTGGTGGAGCAGGCCCGATGCTTGCAACCCGGTTGGCGCGGGAACTGGACATGCGTGAGATCATCATTCCGCCCTGTGCCGGAAATTTTTCCGCGCTGGGATTACTGACATCTGACTTGCTGCAAAGCTCGGCCCTGAGTCGGCCCATGCCGCTCAATGATGAGTCATTGTACGTGGTTGATGGAATACTGGACGGCTTGTTTAAAGAGTTGAAGTCCAGGGACTCTACCGGGATAAATGGCACAAACACGCAACGTGAGGTTGCCCTGGACCTGCGTTATGCCGGGCAGGAGCATTCTATTAATATCAAACCTGTCACTGCTGACGGCACAATAACAGCTACGGCAGATGACGTACAAAACCAGTTTGAGGTGGCATACCAGGAAGCCTACGGCGGCATACTTGACACGCTTATTGAAATTGTATCGATTCGGGCTTCGGTGCGGCAGCCTTTGGCTGGCTCGATGGATTTCACCAGGTACGAAAGCATTGTGAAAAGCGGCCCTGCGGACTCAGTCCGGGCCTACAGTTTTATCCGTCGGGAGTACTCCGGGTTTGCCGTTCTGCAGCGAAGTCAACTGCCTGTCGATGAGCAGTGCAAGGGGCCTGCCATTATCATCGAACCCACCACGACTACCTACGTTGATGCGGATTGTCTGTATTCTGCTGATACCGGTGGTTGTTTACATATCGTTATAGAGGAATCCTGACTATGGATATGGAGACAAAATTATATACCTATGTTGCCGGCAAGAATCTTGACGTGGACAGTTCTGCCGCGGATCCGGTAACCACGCAACTGGTGCGAAATTCGCTCAACTCCATCGCCAACCAGATGCGCAACACCCTGACGCGAGCCTCATTTTCGCCAATTGTCTATGAGGCAAACGACTTTTGTGTGGCGCTCTATGATCGGGACGTCTGCCTGTTATCCCAGGCGCCCACGCTACCCGTGTTTCTGGGCACCATGAACTTCTGTATCGAAGCTGCCGTTGAAGGTGTCGGTGGGGTTGAAACGCTGGAACCCGGAGATATCCTGCTCTATAACATGCCTTATGGCACGGGTTCCCATGCCCAGGACGCGGCAGTGGTGATGCCGGTGTTCATGGAAGACGGGGAGTTGGTCGGTTATGCCTGCAACAAGGCGCACTGGTATGATATCGGCGCCAAGAATCCTTATTGCACCGATACCGAAGACCTGTTCCAGGAAGGCGTGATCTTCCCCGGGGTGAAGATCTACAAGCGGGGCGTGAAAAATGACGATATTTTCCGCATGGTGCAAGCCAACACGCGCACCCCGGAATTTGTATTGGGGGATATTCATGCACAGAGCGCGGCCGCGCGGGCGGGGGGCGCGGCGCTGGTCAAGCTGATACATCGCTTCGGGCGCGACACATTTCGCCTGTGCGTACAACGCATGTTCGACCATGGTGAAGCGTTGGTGCGGGATTTTTTCGCCAAATTACCCGACGGCCGTTATACCGCCACCAGCACCATGGATAATGATGGTCTGACCGACGAGACCATTGACTTTGAAATCGCGGTGGAAATCGAAGGCACCACCATCCGCATCGATTATTCCAAGGTACCCGATGCGCTTGCCGGGCCTATGAACTGCCCGTTTCCGTCGACGGTATCAGGCAGCCGGGTAGCTATCGGGATGATGCTGGGTGAAGGGGGGTCTCCTGCGGAAGGGCATTTTCGCCCCCTGGAGGTGATCACCCGCAGCGGGTCCATGTTCCATCCGGTCGCGCCGCAGCCCTGTTATTTATACGGTTGGCCGTTGATGCATGCCATGGAGGCGATTTACCAGGCATTTTCCAAAGCCGCCGCGAACCTGGTGCCTTCCGGCAGCGCCGGCGATATCTGTGCCGTCCAGGCCTATGGCTACCACTCTGAGACCGGTGAGTTTTTCTTCAACGGATATGCCCTCCCGGTAGGACACGGCGCTTCCGACAGTGCGGACGGCGCCACCTTGTATGTTCCCGCCCTGGCGAAATCCACCCTGCCGTCGGCTGAAATTCAGGAAGCCAAGTTTCCGCTCGTGTTCAGGAAATGGAACCTGGCGCCCGATTCCTGCGGCCCCGGCAAGTACCGGGGCGGCCTGGGCGTCGACTACGAATGGCAGGTTATACACGATGCGCGCCTGATATCCACGGTTGAAAACACCAAGACACCGGCCTGGGCGCAGCAGGGCGGACTGTCCGGGACCTGCAACGGTTTCACCATCGAATACCCCGACGGACGTATCGAAAAACGCAATAAGGTCACCGGGTTGCC
>JAAXHV010000327.1 GCA_012270695.1 Gammaproteobacteria bacterium
ATCTCTGTGTCTTTCGGGGGCGTTACGGCTGTTTTTTCTCTAAAAACTCTGTGCGTTCTGTGGCTAATCAAAATATATCAAGCGCTGTACCGGGGCAAAACTGCGCCGGTGAATTGGGCAAGGGCCGATTTCGGATAATGCCCGAACATGCTGCGGGGTCGGATAACCCTTGTGCCGGGCGAAGCCATAACCCGGGTATTTCCGGTCCATTTCCAGCATTTCCCGATCCCTGCTTACCTTCGCCAGGATTGAGGCAGCGCTGATGCAGGCCTCGGTTTGGTCACCTTTAATGATTGCCGTTGCCGGGCAGTCCGTATTCGGGCAGCGGTTGCCGTCTACCAGGACCCGGCCGGGCTTTATGCCCAACCCGTCAATAGCGCGCTGCATGGCCAGCAGGCTTGCATTCAATATATTCAACCGGTCAATCTCCAGGTGGTCTGCACGGCCGATGGAACAGGCCAGCGCCTTTTCCCGGATAACCTGCGCCAGTTGCTCTCTGTGCTGTTCCGATAATGTCTTGGAATCGGCCAGACCCGCAATCCTGTCCGTTTCATCCAGGATCACTGCGGCGGCGACAACCGGCCCGGCAAGCGGCCCCCTCCCCGCCTCGTCAACACCGGCTACCAGCCCGGATTTCTCACCAGGTGATGCGATGTTCGCGCAGGATTTTCGCCGCCAGCGGGTGCCTGCGGCGATGAGCATAGCCAGTGGTAAATCAGCTGTCATTTTTCATGGCCTTGGAAGATACGGCGAACCTCAACGATCAAGTATATCGAGCACAGCCTGCGCCGCGGTTTCTTCAGTCTTCTGCAAGGACAGGTGCAAGTCCGCGAAATGACGGGATAATGCCCGGACCTCGTCCGGATTATCCAACCAGTATTGCAGCGCAGGACCCAACACTTCCGCCCGGCAATCCGACTGGAAGTACTCGGGAACGAGTCTGCGGTCGGCCAGCAAGTTGGGCAAGGACACGAATTTCACCTTTATCAATGCCCGTACTATCCTGAACGTGAGGCTGTGCATCCTGTAAGCCACCACCATGGGGACTTTGTGCAACATCGCTTCCAGGGTGACAGTGCCTGAAGCAACTAATGCCGCATCCGCAGCCGTCAAGGTGTCTGCGATCCTGTCGTTCACGATTTTCAACTGCAACCCCTTGCGTTTTGCCGCCGCGCGCAACTGTCTTTCTGCGGCCTCATTCACTGCGTTGGTTACGAACTGGATGCGGTCATGGCGCGCCTCCAACCAGGCTGCGGTTTCGATAAAAGGGCCTGCCAACCGGTCAAGTTCGGAACGCCTGCTACCGGGCAGAAGGGCAATCGTCAAAGCTTGTGGAGACAGGCCTAAACGCCGGCGCGCGCTTTCCCGGTCTGGTTGTAAATCCACCTGCCCGGCCAGGGGATGCCCGACATATCGTACCGGTACCTCATGGCGGCGGAAAAAATCCATCTCAAAAGGAAAAACCGATAATACGAGATCAGCGGCTTTCCTGATTTTCCGCACCCGCCAGCCGCGCCATGCCCAGGCCGTCGGGCAAACGTAATGGATCGTTTTTATCCCTTTTTTTCTTAACTTCCTTTCCAGGCCGAGATTAAAGTCAGGGGCATCAACGCCGATGAATACATCAGGGGGATGATGTATGAAATGTTCCGCAAGCTTTGCCCGAACCATACTGAGTTCCGGTATTTTCCCCAGTACTTCCACCAGCCCCATAACAGACAGTTTTTCCAGCGGAAACAGGATGTCGCAGCCGGCCTCGTGCAACCTTCTTCCTCCTATACCTTCCACCTTGATCTCCGGCCGGTTTTTCCTGATGGCTCTGATTAGCTGTGCGGCTAAAAAATCTCCGGAAGGTTCCCCTGCTACAATTCCAATTTTCACAGCCTAACGAATAATTCCACGTTCGGATTCCTTGATGAAACGGGTAAAACAGGCGACTTCCTCATTGGCGTCCGCCAGCGAATCGATTTTTTTCAGGGCATCTTTCAACAGCAGACCTTCGCGATAGACAATACGGTAAGCTTTCCTGAGCGCATCAACCGAGTCGTCTGAAAACCCGTTACGCCTGAGTCCCACCCTGTTCAGCCCGTTCGGTTTCGCGGTATTTCCGGAAATCATCAAGTACGGTGGAACATCTTTTACGATAATGGAAGCGATTGCCGAAATACTGTGGCAACCGACCCGGCAAAACTGGTGCACACCGGTGAAACCACCGAGTATGGCAAAATCATCGATGAGCACATGGCCGGCCAGGGTGGTGTTATTGGCGAAGACCGTATTATTTCCCACTTGACAATCATGCGCTATATGGACGTAAGCCATGATCCAGTTGTCATTACCGACACGGGTTACCCCGCCGCCTTGCGCGGTCCCGCGGTTGATACTGCAAAACTCTCTTATGACGTTATTCGAACCGATCTCCAGGAAAGATGCCGCTTCACCCTGGTACTTTTTGTCCTGGGGGTCATCCCCGATCGATGAGAATTGTGAGATCCTGGTTGCTTCACCTATCCGGGTGGGACCTTTGATAACTACGTGGGGCCCTATTACACAGTGGTCTGCAATTTGAACTTGATCCCCTATGACGGAATAGGCTCCAATCCTGACCCCTGTCCCGATTTCAGCACCGGGGTGCACTTTAGCTGTAGGTTCGATCAAGTCTCCCGGTCCGCTATTGTAGTCAATAAATCCGCATCGGCAACGAGGGTATCATTGACTTTGGCAGCACAAGAAAAGCGCCAGATATTTCTCCGCAGCGTGACAAATTTCACCTCGACCACCAGCTGATCACCCGGCCCTACAGTTTTTCGGAACCTGGCCTTGTCAACACCAACCAGGTAATACAGCTTGTCCCAGTGCCGGCTGCCCTCGTCTGACAACAGTCCCAATACGGCAGAAGCCTGCGCCATGGCTTCAATGATGAATACGCCGGGCATGATCGGCCGCTGGGGAAAATGTCCCTGGAAGAAAGGTTCATTTACTGTGATGTTCTTGACTGCCCTGATGAAAACGCCCGGCTCGTAATCCGTTACCTTGTCCAGCAGCAGCATCGGGTAGCGGTGCGGCAGCGCTTTTTTGATCTGTTCAATATCCAGTTCCGGCATAATCGCGTAAACCTGAGTTTATCGGGCTAATTCTGCGTCATTTGTTTACCAGCTTTTCCATTCGGGCGATTTTTCTTGCTATTTCATCAAGATGCCTGAACCTGGCCATATTTTTACGCCAGGTCTTATTATCCGTCACCGGCACTCCCGAAGAATAGACCCCGGCCTGTTTGATACTGTTCGACACGCCGGACATCCCGGTAATGACAACGTCATCAACTATCTCAATATGGCCGGTAATAGCGCTTGCTCCGCCAATCATACATCTCCTGCCGATCTTTACACTTCCGGCAACGACTGCTGCTCCGGCGATGGCGGTGTGCTCCCCAATCCGGGTATTATGTCCGATCTGTACCTGATTATCGATTTTGGCCCCGGTTTCTACCACCGTGTTTTCCAGGGACCCCCGGTCGATGGTTGTATTGGCCCCGATTTCCACATCATCCCCGATGACAACATTACCGAGTTGGGGAATCTTCAACCAGCGGCCGGAGTCATTGGCGATACCGTAACCATCAGCCCCAATCACCACACCAGGATGGAGTAATACCCGCATGCCGATTTCAACGCGCTCCATCAGCGTCACCCTGGGATAGAAACGGCATTGACTGCCGATTACAACGCCTGCTTCAATCACACAACCCGGACCAATATAACTCCCGGAACCGATAACGACATTGCCGCCAATCACAGAATTTGCGCCGATAAAACAATCGGCTGCGATATCCGCGCTTGCATTTACCACTGCCGACGGATGAATGCCCGGACTGAATTTCGCTATGGGGTTGAGAAACCTGGCAGCTTTTGCATAAGCCAGGTAAGGATCACTTGAGATTAATCTTGCGGTCGGGCAGGCTGGCGCATCGGTAGCGGCCAATACCACCGCAGTGGCGCGGGTTTTCTCCAGGTCAGCATGAAAATACCTGTTAACAAAAAAAGAAAGGTCGCCCGGCGCTGAATTACGCAGGCTGGCAACATTGAAAATCTTGCTGGCAGGGTCACCTTGCAGTTCTGCATCACAAACTGCAGCAATATCTCCCAAAGTTGCCGTCATAGGCACAGCAAGCCGTATTATTCAGCTCCGTCAATGTCTTTCCCCGAGTCATTTTCTTTATTCAACTGATCTATGACAAGCTGGGATATATCCACTTTCGGGCTGGCGTAAATAACGCCTTCGTTCAATATCATGTCAAATCCGTTGTCCCTGGCGATCGTATTGATGGCATCGACGATATCTTTTTGAATTCTTGCAATCTCCTCATTCCGGCGGAAGGTCAGGTCCTCGCGGAATTCATCCTGGTTGCGCTTCAACTCACGCCGTTGATTGATGATATCCCTCTCCAGTTTGCTCCTTTCCGCCTCACTCATGATAGGGGCGTCTTTTGTCAACCTGTCTTCCATCTCCTTTAATTCTTTTTGCGCGGCGACCAGTTCCCGGTCACGGGGAGCAAACTCTTTCTCGAGCAGATTGCGCATCTTCTCGGCTTGGGGGGATTGTTCCAGGATGCGTATCGCGTTGACAGCGCCGATCTTATAATCCTCAGCAATTACCTCGGGGATAAAACCGACTGCAAAAAAACATATCAGGAAACAGGTAAGCCTCATAGCACTCATCGACTCCAATTTTTCGTTACAGATTTCTATTTTCTCACATAAACAGCAGGAACTCCCGCAAAATTTACCGGTTCGG
>JAAXHV010000328.1 GCA_012270695.1 Gammaproteobacteria bacterium
GGCTCTCATCCACATCGGCGCACGGCTTAAGCAAACGCCCCACTTTGGTGGACAGGACAAAACTGTCACGCGCCCGGCGCCGCAATACGTCTCCCACTCGACGCTCACTCAGGCCAAATCCATAATACGGCGCGGTATCGAAATAACAGACTCCCGCGTCCAGGGCAGCCAACACGGCGTCTCTTGCCGTCTCATCGGTCACCGGACGATACAGGTTGCCCAAGGACGCGCAACCATAGCCAATGCGATGCAGCTTGAGTCCGGTTTTACCGATTTGTCGTGTTGGAATGCCTTCTTTCATTGATTGTATTATTTAAATATGAAACTGTATTTTATAAACAAAAAATATAAAGCGCTACAGATTATTACAAAAATGTTACAGGATGAGCTACACGTATTTCTTTTCGACAGGCCAGTTTGATACCATAGACCCTTGGAGGAGGCAACAAAATCATCCGGTTATCCAGATGGCAAAAAAAGCAACCCAGACACAAAGGAAATACTATTCCGCGCCGGCGCTGGATAAGGGGCTGGATATCATCGAACTTTTATCCGACGAGCCTGAAGGCTTGATTTTGAGCGAGATAGCGCTCAAGTTAAATCGCTCTGTCAGCGAGATATTCCGTATGCTGGCGGTGCTTGAGCGCCGCGCCTATATCAGTCTCGACCCTGCAACGGACCGATACGCCCTCACCCTGAAAGTATTTGAGATCTCACACCGCTACCTGCCGATCAAACGCCTCACGAGCGCCGCCTTGCCGATTATGCAAAAACTGGCTGCCCAGCTTGAGCAGTCCTGTCACCTGGTCATCTACTATAACGGACGGGGAGTGATTATCGCCCAGGCGGAGAATCCCGCGCCGCGCAGTTTCAACGTGCGGCTCGGCGCCGAGGCGCCGTTAACCAATTCCTGCTCAGGACATTTGCTGTTAGCGTATGCCGATCCCAAATCACGCGCCGAAATGTTAAAAGCACAACCGCGGCATTTAAAAACGAAGATATCAAGAGGTGAACTGAATGAAATAATGGCGAAAATAACCGGCCAGGGTTACGAAAGCATCGCCAGCACGCAAATTCAAGGGGTAAAAGACATCGGTTTTCCCATATTCGATTATTCAAAAAAGATGGTGGCCGCATTATCCATTCCCTTTCTTAAACACCTGGACGACTCACAAAAAGCAACGTTTGATGATGCACGCCTGGTGTTGCAAGATGCAGCCGAGACGATATCCC
>JAAXHV010000329.1 GCA_012270695.1 Gammaproteobacteria bacterium
CGGGCTAGCTCCTCTCATGTGTTTGCGTCGACCTGGTTTTCTGGCGCCGCGCGCCGGAACGCTTCCAGCTCCATGCAGGCTTCCTCAATTTTAGCCAGGCTTGGAAAATCATCCATGGGTATCTCAAACCGGCGGGCATTGTAGATCTGCGGGATCAGGCAGGCATCGGCGCTGGTGACCTGCCCGTCAAGGCAATAGGGGCCTTGCCAGTTCCTCTCGTTCAACAGTTGTTCCAGTGCTGTAAAACCGGTCTTTACCCAGTGGTGATACCAGGCGTTTCTCGCCTCGTCGTCCTGTTGCAAGGTGCGTTTTAAATACTTCAGGACGCGCAGGTTGTTGAGCGGGTGGATATCACAGGCCACGACCAGTGCAAACTGCTGGACAAACGCACGCTCGTTTATCGCCTGAGGATACAAGGCCGGTTCCGGGTAGCGGGTTTCCAGGTATTCCAGGATAGCAAGAGACTGGCCAAGACTGATGTCGCCATCCACCAGGGTGGGAATGAGCCCCTGGGGGTTTATCGATCGGTATTCGGTTTGATGTTGCTCACCGCCTTGTTTCAACAGGTGTACCGGCAGCACCTCGTAATCCAACCCTTTCAGGTTGAGCGCGATGCGCACCCGGTACGCAGCCGACGAACGCCAGTAACTATACAATTTCATGATTGTATATGGTTATGAACATCGATGGACAGGATGAACAGGATTTTGAGCAGGTTTATCCCGTATATCCTGTGCATCCTGTTTATCAATGTGAATCATCGAAATCATAAAAGCATAAATTATTTGGGCGGATGATACTGGGCAATGACCTGGTCGATCCTGCCGAAAATGGACGCGCCGTGCTTGTCAAACATTTCGATCTCAATGCGATCGCCGAATTTCATGAATTCAGTGCTCGGTTTACCGTCGGCGATGGTCTCCAGGCACCTGATCTCGGCGATGCAGGACGAGCCATCCTTGCTGCCCACGTTGGACACGGTGCCCGACCCGACCACCGTACCCGCCATGAGTGGCCGGGATTTGGCCGCGTGGGAGATCAGCCGCGGCAGGTCGAAGGTATTGTCCACGCCGGCGTTGGGCGAACCCAGCTTGACACCGTTCATGGTGGAGTGCAGCGGCAGGTGGATCTTGCCGCCGTCCCAGGCATCGCCCAGTTCATCCGGCGTTACGGCAACGGGCGCAAACGAGGTATGGGGCTTGGACTGGTAAAAACCGAACTGTTTGGCCAGTTCCGCCGGGATCAGGTTCCTGAGCGATACGTCGTTGATGATGGTGATCAGTTTGATATGCGC
>JAAXHV010000330.1:0-4527 GCA_012270695.1 Gammaproteobacteria bacterium
GACCCGGGTCAGCGTCGAGTTCACCGTTCTCCCCTGGCCGCGCAACAAAGGCACCAGGTCGCCTTCCACCAGGCTTTCCATGAGCTTGCCCCACTGGCTGTTAAATCTCGCATCCGTCTTCTTCAACTGCTTGCCGGTCTCTTTTATCTGTCGGTCGGTTTCCTTCATTCGCTCCTTGAGCTCTTTCATGTCCTCTTTTGCCTGTTTCTTCGTTTCCTTGAGCTGCCGGTCGGTGTCTTTCATCTGCTCGCCGGTGTCTTTTATCAGTTTGCCCGTCTCCTTCAGTTGCCGGTCGGTTTCTTCCATCTGTTTTTCGAGCTTCTCTGTGTCCCGGTCAAATTTTGCCTGTCGCGCCGAGATCGCGTGCAGTATCTTCCAGATGTCTTCGGGGGTAGGGGTGGTTTGATAGTCTTCTTTATCCATGATAAGTGTCTCCGTTTAAGGCTGGTAGTACAAATCATAAGAAAACACCAGGAGGTTGTCAACTCTCTCTGTCAGGCATCTGTCAGGCATCAGCTGTTCCTGTCATCGGTCGCTCAGGGCGTCGCGCAGGCCGTCACCGAGAAAATTGAGCGAGAACAGCGTCAGAGACAATACCGCCGCGGGAAAGAGCAACAGCCAGGGATATTCCTCCATGGTTTCCACCCCGTATGAAATAAGCAGTCCCCAGGAGCTTTGCGGCGGCTGAACCCCCAGGCCCAGGAAACTCAGGAATGATTCCAGCAGGATGACATTGGGCACGGTCAGGGTCGCGTACACGATAACCGGCCCCATTACATTCGGTAACACGTGTTTGACGATGATACGGAACCTTGACAGGCCAAGGCTGACGGCCGCCTCGACAAAATCCTGCTGCTTTACGTGCAACACCTGACCGCGCACGATGCGCGCCATGGTCAGCCATTCCACCGCGCCGATGGCGAGGAACAGCAGGATGATATTACTACCGAAAACGACCATCAGCAGGATGATAAAAATGGTAAAGGGCAGGGCATACAGTACGTCGACTATGCGCATCATCAGGGCATCGATGCGTCCTCCCAGGTAACCGGCTACAGCGCCCCAGGACACGCCGATGAGCAACGCCACAACGGTGGCAATGAAGCCTACCGCGAGTGAGATCCGGCTACCGTAGAGCATCCTGGTCAACAGGTCGCGCCCGAACAGGTCACTACCCAGCCAGTGCTGTGCGGAAGGCGGGCTGGGTCCTAACTCAAGGTCCTGACCTGAATAGGAATAAGGAGTGATCCAGGGGGCAAGGACGGACAGGACTACCAGGACTCCCAGCACGACCAGCCCGAACATGGCCGGTTTGTTCTTTTTCAGTCTGCGCCAGGCATCCTCTCGGGGTGACGTGCTAACCCGCATTTCTTACCCTCGCTCACCCATTGACGGTTTCCTGCCTTACCTTGGGGTCGATCCAGGCCAGCATCACGTCAGCGACCAGGTTGAAAACGATAATCAGTGAAGCAAATAACAGGGTTACTCCCAGTATCAAGGTGTAATCCCGGTTGAACGCGCCGTGGACGAAGTAGCGGCCCAGGCCGGGGACCTGGAAAATGGTTTCAACTACAAAGGAACCGCTGAGCAAACCCGCCAGCGCCGGCCCCAGGAAGGATACTACGGGCAATAACCCTACCCGCATGGCATGGCGGAATATGATAACCGCCTCTGACATTCCCTTGGCCCGGGCGGTACGGATAAAATCCCGGGACAGCGCTTCCAGCATGCCGCCCCGGCTTAACCGGGCGATATAGGCGGCATAAACCGAACCCAGAGTGACGGAGGGCAGGACTTTATCCCCCGGGATCAGACCCCAGCCGGCAACGGGCAACCACTCCAGCCAGATGCCGAACACGAGAACCAGTAACGGGCCAAGCACGTACGCGGGCAGGCAAATGCCTATGGTGGCAAACGTCATGGGGAGGTAGTCCTGCCAGGTATTCGGGCTCAAAGCGGCGCAGACACCGCTGCCGATGCCAATGAGCAAGGCAAACAACAGGGCGTAACAACCCAATTCCAGCGTGACAGGGAAACCGACGGCGATGATCTCGTTCACCGACCTGCCGGGATATTTGAAGGATGGTCCCAGGTCTCCCTGAACGGCATGACTGATATAGTCATAAAATTGCACGTGCACCGGTTGATCCAGCTTGTAACGTTCATTCAGATGTTTGAGAACTTCCGGCGGCACCGCTTTCTCTTCGGCAAACGGCCCGCCGGGCGCCGCATGGATCAGCAGGAAGGTGATGACGCTGACCGCCAGCAGTACAGGTATGGCCTGCAACAGGCGCCTGAGTATGAAGCTAAGCATGTGATCTCTGTGTCCTTTGTGGTATGACAAACCCGCGTTAATCTGCCTCACCTGCGGATGGAACCAGGGAAATGTTCTTGTACGGGTGGATATCCAGTATATTCGGATACCAGCCGCGTACGTCGGGTGAGACCAGTGACTTGTTTACGTACGTGTATATGGGCATGATGGGCAGTTCGGTCATCAGCAGCGCTTCGGCCTCCTGCAGCAGGGCATAACGGCTTTCCCGATCGGCAGTTACACCGGCTTGCGCTATCAGCGCGTCATACCGCTCGTTCGACCAGCCTGTATTGTTATTGCCGCTGTTTGAGGTATACATCTCAAGAAAGGTATTGGGGTCCAGGTAATCACCAACCCAGCCGGCCCGCGCCATCTGGTAGTCCTTTGCCGCGCGTTTATCGAGGTATACCTTCCAGTCCTGGTTCAACAGGGTGACGTTGACGTTCAAGCTGGTTTTCCACATCTGCTGGATGGCTATGGCAATCCTGCGGTGTCCCTCGGAGGTGTTGTACATCAACTCGATGGTGGGAAGACCTGCGCCATCAGGATAACCGGCCTCTGCCAGCAATGCCCTGGCCCGTTCTACGTCATACCTTACCTGCGCTGTTGCCGTGTAGCCGTTGGTATCAGGTGGGGTGAAACTGAAGGCCGGGAGCTCTCCCGCCTTGGTGATCTTATCTACAATCTGTTGCCGGTCGATGGACATGGCCAGGGCCTGGCGCACTTTTTGTTGGTCCAGCGGTGGGGCAAGGGTATTGAAAATATAGTAGTACGTGGAGAAAAAAGGCGTGATTTTCAGGGATTCCGGCCTTTCATTACGGTAATACGCTATCTTGTCGACCGGCGCGTTGCCGGTAAGGTGCAACTGACCGGCGCGGAACATGCGTTCTTCCGTGGTGACATTTTGTATCGGGTAGAAGACGATCTGCCGCAACTTCACCGCATCGGCATCCCAGTAATGTTCATTTTTTTCAACGACGATACTCCGGTTCAACACCCATTCCTTCAGTTTGAAAGGCCCGTTCCCGACGTGGTTGCCTGGGCGCGTCCATCTCGTTCCGCGCTCATCTGTAGCGCCGAACGCTTCAATGGTTGCGCGATGAACGGGAAAATAACTCTGGTGCGCCAGTAACTGGAGGAAAAAAGGCGTCGGATTTTCCAACTCGACTACCAGGGTCAGCTTATCAGGCGCCTTGACTCCTACTTCGGAAAAATCCGTGATCTGTCTCTTGTGAAACTTCTCTGCGTTGTTCAGGTAATACAGCATATAAGCATAGTTATTCCCCAAGGCAGGCAACAGCGCGCGACGCCAGGAATAGACGAAATCTGCGGCTGTTACCGGTTCGCCGTTGGACCATTTTGCGTCTTCCCGTAACCGGAACAGGTAGGTTTTATCGTCCTTACTCTGTTCCCAGGATTCGGCGACACCGGGAATCAGGCCCAGCCCCTTGGGATGCCAGCCGACCAGGCCTTCCAACAGGGCCATGCACAGTCTGGATTCGATCACGCCTGTAACGATATGCGGGTCAAGTTCCTGAGGCTCGTCGCCGTTGCCGACGTGCAGTATCCCTTGACGCGTTCCGCTATCGACGTTGGTTTCGTAATCGAAGCCGCATGCGGCGGTGAGCAACAGTGCGGCTAACAGGATGATTGTCTGTTGGGCTTGGAGCGACAAGGACGAGCGCGGGACGCTACAGGGATGTACCATATTATTATTTCCCACCCCGCATGCGCTGGCGGCGCTCAAGGTCGCCGGGGACGGGCACCGCATCCAGGAGCGTCCGGGTGTATTCGTGGCCTGGATTGAAGATCACGTCATCGGTCTTGCCGCGTTCAACTATTCTGCCCTGGTGCATTACCAGGATCTGTTCGGACAGTTGCCTGACGACACTCAGGTCATGGGAAATGAACAGGTAGGCAATACCGTACCTCGCCTGCAGCCGGCGCAGCAAGTCGATGATCTGCGCCTGGATGGTCACGTCCAGGGCGCTGACGGCTTCATCGCAAACGATGAATTTCGGTTCCAGTGACAGGGCCCGGGCAATGCTGATGCGCTGGCGTTCGCCGCCGGAAAACTCAAACGGGTAGCGATTGACCATGTCCGCCTTCAGTTCAACCTCTTCAAGCAGTTGTACGGCCTTATCCTGCTTCGGCATATCCAGCAAACCATGCTCCTTGAGACCCTCCGTCAATATATCCATGATCGTCATGCG
>JAAXHV010000330.1:4679-6653 GCA_012270695.1 Gammaproteobacteria bacterium
CGCGCAAGCAGTCCTTGCTTGACCGGAAACCAGACGCGCAGGTTCCTCACCCGTATTAAACTATCGCTCCCATCCCCTGTGCCTTTCCCCCTGTTCCCTGTTCCCCGTGCCCTGTCCCCTGATCCGTATAGCCGCGGCACTGCTTGCAGCAGGGAGCGGGTATATTCATGAACAGGCGCCCTGAAAATGGGCTCAATCGCGCCGCGTTCAACCACCCTGGAGTTTTTCATGACGTAAATCCGGTCGCACACCTCCCAGACGACCGCCAGGTCATGGGTGATCAGCAGCATGGAGGTGTCTTCATCCTTCATGCGCATCAATAACCTGAAAATCTGCGCTTGTACCGTCACGTCCAGGGCGGTTGAGGGTTCGTCCGCAATGATCAACTGTGGTTTCAGCATCAGGGCCATGGCAATCATGACCCGCTGCCGCATACCGCCGGATAAATGATGAGGATAGAATGACATCCGTTGCTCAGGGTCGGGCAGGCCCACCTTCTCCAACCATTCCGTGCCGAGTTTCCAGGCGGCTTCCCGGTCAACGTCGGTGTGGAAGCGCAGCATCTCGCTGAGTTGCTGGCCGATCCTGTGCAGCGGCGATAAGGCAGTCATCGGTTCCTGGAATATCATACTGATCTCCGCCCCACGGATTTGCCTGAGGCGCTCGATGGGCAGCGCCAGCAGGTCGTCGCCGTTAAAAACGGCCTGGCCCGTGACGTAGCGGGCCGGCGGGCGCGGGACAAGCCGCAAAATACCCTGCGCGGTCACGGTCTTGCCGGAACCGGACTCGCCTACCAGGCCGACGATCTCGCCGCGCCGGATGTCCAGGCTGACGTCGTTCACCGCCTCGACAATACCTTCATCGGTGTCGAAATGCACCGTGAGGTCGTTGACGGACAGCAGTTTTTCGGATGTTCTCATGGTCTGGCCCGGATTTCTCACTCCAGCCGCGTAAACTTCCTGGGATCGAAGGCATTGCGCACGCCCTCGCCGATAAAAACGCACAGGAGGATAACCACGAACAGGGCAAGGCTCGGATATAAAATCAGCCACCAGTACGCCTGCCCCTGGGCCTGCGCCAGCAACTGCCCCCAACTTGCGGTCGGCGGCGGCAGACCGAAGCCCAGGTAGTCCAGCGCGGCCAGCGTGCCGATGGCGCCGACCAGGGAAAACGGGAAGAACGTCGTCAACGGCACCAGGGCATTGGGCAGGATATGCCGGAACAGGATTTTCCGGTCCGGCAGTCCCAGACACTGGGCGGCTTCGACGAACTGCTGGTTGCGCAGGCGCAGGAATTCGGCGCGCATGTAATAGGAGATGCCTATCCAGTTGAACAGGCCGTAGACAACGAGCAGCAGGATGAAACTGCGGCCGTACACCGAGCCCAGCAGTATCAGCACGTACAGGAACGGCAGCGCCTCCCAGATCTCGGTCAGGCGCTGGCCGGTCAGGTCGATTTTGCCGCCGTAATAGCCCTGGATTGCGCCGATGAGGGTGCCGATTATCATGGAAGTGATCACTAGCAGCAGACCGAAATTGAGCGAGGTGCGCAAGCCGTAGAAGATGCGCGCCAGCACGTCCCGGCCGGTGTCGTCCAGTCCGAACAGGTGGGGGCCTATCGGGCGGAATGGGAAGCGTACGTCCTCCTTTATGAATGTAATCCGGTAGTCGATGCCGTCGTGTTCCAAACGTAAATTGCCGACGGGCACGGACGCGCGTGCGCTGGCCCTGCTGAGGATTTTATCCCGAAGGTCCTCGGGAAGCGCATTCCACAGCGAGTTACGGGCGCTGATTTGTCCTTCTTCCGGTACATAAAGCCAGTTTTCTTCCAGGTTTTTCCCGGCGGCCTCCCGTAGCAGTACCCGCACCGTATCCGGTTGCCTGCCCCGTGGCTTGTAAGGGGAAAGACTGAGTTCGATCCCTGCCGCATCTGGCCCTGACAGGAACAACTGGGAGTAAGGTCCCGCCACCTGGT
>JAAXHV010000331.1 GCA_012270695.1 Gammaproteobacteria bacterium
ATCGAAGTGCAAATTCTCGGCGATCAACACGGCAACGTGGTTCATTTATTTGAGCGCGACTGTTCATTACAACGCCGCCATCAAAAAGTTATCGAACGCGCGCCGGCCATTTATTTACCGCAAAAAAAACGCGTGGAGATCTGTGCGGCAGCGGTTAAGCTGGCCCGCAAGGCAGGGGTCAATAATGCGGCCACCGTCGAGTTCCTCTACAACAAGGCCGATAAGACATTCTATTTCATCGAGGTCAACCCGAGAATCCAGGTCGAACACACGGTTACCGAAGAGATAACGGGCATTGATATCGTCAAGGCGCAAATCAGGATTGCGGAAGGCGAGAAGATCGGCAAATCCGGCTCGATAGTCCCGCCGCAAGCAGACATCCGCATCTCCGGAACCGCCATTCAATGCCGGGTTACCGCCGAAGATCCGCACAACAACTTTATCCCGGATTACGGCAATATTATCGCCTACCGGAGCCCTTCAGGACCCGGAATCCGGCTGGACGGCGGCACCGCCTACACGGGCGCCTGGATCTCCCGCGCCTACGACAGTCTGCTGGTAAAAGTCACTGCACGCGGCAGTGACGGCGATGAAAGCATCAACCGGATGAGACGGGCGCTGATGGAGTTCCGCGTACGCGGTGTAGCAACCAATTTACCGTTTTTATTACAGCTTTTGACCCACCCGAAATTTCTATCCGGTGATTACAATACGCGCTTTATCGATGAGACTCCGGAATTGTTCGAAACCGCCGGTGGTCACGGCCAGATTGAACGATTACTCAGGTTTATTGCCGATGTGATCGTGAACGGCAACAAGGACGTAAAGGACAGACCTGTTCCGTTTTCCTTAGGTGAAGCCGCGGACCCGGTATCCGTGGGGAAACCGCCGGCAAACGGGGCGAAGGCAGTCTTCGATGAAACCGGGGCAAGAGGACTGGTTAACTGGCTCAGGGAGCAAAAGCGACCTCTCGTTACAGATACCACGTTTCGCGATGCACACCAGTCATTACTGGCAACGCGGCTCAGGACAAAAGACCTGACAGCGGTTGCTCCCTATTATGCACACAATATGTCGGATCTGTTTTCCGTCGAGTCCTGGGGCGGCGCCACCTTCGACGTGGCGCTTCGATTTTTGCATGAAGATCCGTGGCAGAGGCTGTTCGAGCTCAGCGGAGCCATGCCCAACATCATGCAGCAGATGTTGCTGCGCGCGTCGAATGCCGTAGGTTACAAGAGCTATCCGGATAACGTAGTGAAGTTCTTTATCCGCCAGGCGGCCGATGCGGGTATCGACGTATTCAGAATATTCGACAGCCTCAACTGGCCGGAAAACATGCAGGTCGCCATCGATGCGGTCGGGGAAACCGGAAAAATCATCGAGGCTGCGATCTGCTATACAGGGGATATCCAGAACCCCGCAAAACAAAAGTACAACCTGGATTATTACCTGGACCTGGCCTGCAGGTACCGGGATATGGGCGCACATATACTGGGTATAAAAGATATGGCAGGATTGCTGAAACCGGGTGCGGCGCGATTGTTGATTACCGCATTGAAGCAGGAGTGTAACCTGCCCATCCATTTGCATACCCATGATACCAGCGGCATCTCCGCGGCGACCGTGTTGGCTGCCGTGGAAGCAGACGTGGATATTATTGACGCCGCAATCGACAGCATGAGCGGACTCACGTCACAACCGAACATGGGCGCCATTGTTGCGTCCCTGGAGCATACCGATAAGAGCACCGATTTGGACGCGGAGGCCATCCGGGTCATCAGTAGTTATTGGGAAGAGGTGAGAGAGCAGTATTCTGCCTTTGAACCCGCTATTCGTTCGGGCGCCTCGGAAATCTACATCCATGAAATGCCGGGAGGTCAGTATACCAATTTGAGAGAACAGGCGCGTTCTCTGGGCATCGATAAACGCTGGTCTGAAATTGCCCGCGCCTATACTGACGTGAATGAGTTGTTCGGCGATATCGTCAAGGTGACGCCTACCTCCAAGGTGGTGGGCGATATGGCTTTGGCAATGGTGACAGCCGGAGTGACGAAACAGGATATTCTCGATCCTGAGAAGGAGATTGCTTTCCCGGAATCGGTGGTGCAATTTTTCCACGGGGAAATGGGTCAACCTGCCGGAGGGTTTCCGCAGGCATTACAGGCCAAGGTATTAAATGGTAAATCACCACTACAAGATCGCCCCGGTCGAGCGCTGGCTCCTATTGACCTGGAACAGACCCGGGAAACCCTTTCAGCCCAGCTCAGGGAAGAAGTATCCGATTTCGACCTGGCCTCCTACCTGATGTATCCGAATGTTTTTCTTGACTACGCTGAAATGGAACGCAAATACGGTGATGTCAGTATTTTACCTACCCATATTTTTTTCTACGGACTGGAAAGCGGAGAGGAAACCGTTTTGTCTTTCGAGGATCACCGGCAGGCAATCGTACATTACCTGGCTACGTCAGAACCTGATGAAGAAGGAATGCGCCGGGTATTTTTTGAGCTGAACGGACAGCCACAGACTGTCATCGTCAGGGACGATAACCTGAGCTATGAGATCCATCAGAATGAAAGAGCCGATCCTGCCGATCCCTGCCACTTGGCCGCGCCCATGCCCGGATTGGTGGTCGCAGTTGAAGTATCAGTGGGGGAACGCATCAGGCAGGGCGACACGATTGTGGTGCTGGAGGCGATGAAAATGCAATCGTCCATTCCTGCAGAGAAAGGCGGCACCGTAAAACGGGTCGTTGTCAGTCGCGACCATGTGGTTGATACCGGCGACCTGTTAGTCGTGATCGAGTAAATGAAAACCGGGGTGATCGGTCTCGGCGCCATGGGTAGCGGCATGGCTTTGAACTTACA
>JAAXHV010000332.1 GCA_012270695.1 Gammaproteobacteria bacterium
GGAAGCGATTATCGGACGTGTACCCCGGGCCAGGCCGAGTTCTTGTATTATGAATACGCGCAAGTCTGATGCGTGCCAATCATCGATGGGAATCTGAACGTCCTGCAGCTCGCCGTTGCGTTGTACTTCAATACTGATGTTGCCGGTATTGCCGACACGTCTGGCGATAGAGAGACCGGCTTCCTGCCAGTGTTCGATGGCGCGCCCATCGACCGTAACTATACGATCACCGCTTCTAAGGCCAACTTGGTACGCAACGGAGTTCTCCTCAACGTCAATGATCGGCACGTTCTGAGAAACGTTGACAAGCTGGAAACATGCGATAATGAGAAACGACAGAATAAAATTCGATGTGGCGCCGACCAGGATCAGGATGAATCGCGAATGCAACCTGGCATCTTCGAATGTATTCGTCAGTCCTTGTTCCTGGGTCTCTTTGTTCTTCTTGTTCAGGAATTGGGGGAAAGTCCAGAAGAAAGGAACCAGACAGATACGAAACTCAGTGCCTTTCCTGTTGGTAAATCGTTTGACGACCGGGCCGACGCCAAATTGCCACCAAACGACGTCAACGCCTACTCGTCTTGCAGCCAGAAAGTGGGCGGTTTCATGGACGAAAAGATTGAAGGTGGCCGCACATAAAAAAAGAAAAACGTACCAGATTACATCCAAAATCATCGGGCTTCCCTGCTCATGATATATCCGCCGCAATTCACTCGAAGGCCCGCGTATGTTGCGCCGGCGTTATCACGATGTGACAGGATCGTGACCGCAGTGAAGGCAACCTGGGTGGGGTTGATGCGGATTATGAAATTGTGCAACATCAGAGTATCCCGAATGTGCTATTATAGCCTAATATTCCACCTGATCAACCCGTTATGAACTTATCTGAAGAAGCTAGTAAGTTGCGCCACAAGTGGAATGATTTGGCCAGGCTGATCTTCCACACGGGACGGCGCCTCGTCTCACAGAAACCCATGGCCGAGAGAGTGGATATGACTGGCAAAAACGTCATTATCACTGGCGGGGCCCGGCAATCCATCGGCTACGAGGTAGCAAAAACCCTTGCCGCATGGGGGGCGCACGTAACGGTAACGTCGCTGGAAGACGTCGAGCCTTTACAGCAGGCGCTGCATAGCGACCTGCAGGAAATGCCTGGCAAGGATAGCTCTTATGAGCGCCGGGTGGTCGCGCGTCACATGAACCTGTGTGACCCGAGGAGCGTTGCAGATTTCGTCGCCTGGTATGGCAGCAACCATGAAAGGTTGCACGTCCTGGTCAATAACGCAGGCGTGTTCAAGGATATAGCCGGCCTGAGCAAAACGCCGATCCTGTCTGATGATGGCATCGAAATTCACTGGCGCACCAATTTCCTCGGCACTTTTCACCTTACCAGCCTGCTTTTACCGATGCTCGCCGAGACCGGCAGACTGACGGGTGATGCCCGCGTTGTCATTACGTCGTCCCACGTATACGAAGACGGACGGAATGAACTCTTCTTTTCCGAGGAACCGGAGGATTATAAATCCTGGCGTTCGTACTCGCAGGCTAAACTGGCGCTGGTGCATCTCAGCTTTGAAATCCAGCGTCGCTATGCCAAGGAATACAACCTGCAATCCGTGGTGTTGCATCCCGGCTCTGTTCGCACCAACCTGACTTCATCGGGTCTGGACGGCAATCCTGCACTCAAGGCCGTACACAGGTTGTTTGAGCCGGCGCTGGCGCCGTTTTTCCTGAAGTTGGAGCACGGAGCTCAGACAACGATTACCTGCGCGACCAAGTCACCCATCGAAGGGGGACGGTACTACGAACGCTGTGCCGTTGCAGAGGCATCGGAGCAGGCGAACGACGAGGCTGTAGCCAAGCGCTTATGGGAAATGGCGGATGGCTGGGTTTCCGGTCTGTCCGTGTGACAGGAGATAAAAGGAACCTGTTCGAAGCCGAAGGCGCTTGATTTAATCGATCAGGTGTCAGTCAGTACCCGGCGCGGCCTGTGCTCTGCACGGATATTGAGGGATCCACGGGGTCCGTATCTTCGTGAAGTACTTTTACACGTAGATGGATTGCTGTTATTGCCGGCACGAGCATCATCAGTATGGCTGTGGTAAAGAGAATGCCGAAACCGAGCGATGCGGCAAAGGGAATCAGAAACTTCGCGTGAATAGCCCGTTCCAGGATAATCGGCGTGAAGCCGAGAAAAGTGGTTATCGAGGTCAGGAAGATGGGACGAAAACGTGCTTTGGCGCCCTCGATAATCGCGGTGCGCGCGGGAGCGCCCTCCCTGAGGCGCTGATCGATAAAGTCGATCATAACCAGGGAATCATTCACCACAACCCCGCTGAGGCCAACGAAGCCAAATGCTGAAGTGCTGCTGAAAGGTATACCCAGAATCAGGTGGCCCAGGATGGCTCCTGTCAGTCCGAACGGGATGACAGCCATGATGATAAACGGTTTGCTATAAGAACGAAGAGGTATCGCCAACAGGCAGAAAATCACAAACACGGCAAGAATCATGCCACGATTCAAGGCGTCGAATGACTCGTACTGTTGTTGCTGTTCGCCGCCTAACGTATACGTCAGGCCGGGGTCTGCGGCAATGAGTTGCGCCAGGACAGAACCCTCCAGGATTTTATTGGCTTCCCCGCCGGAAATTACGGCCTGGTCCACGTCTGCAGTGACCGTGACGACCCGTTGCCCGTCCTTGCGCTTGATCGCCGGGGGTGAAATGCCTTGGTTCAGCTCAGCTACCTGACTCAAGGGCACCTCGACACCGTCCGGAGTACGGATGAGGTACCCTTCGACATCGGTGATGGCATTGCGTTCATCTTCAGGCAGGCGCACATAGGCCCGGACCTCCTCGCGCCCCCTCTGCACGCGCAATGCTTCAGCGCCAAAGAAGGCGGCGCGTGCCTGCCGGGCCATTTCATCAAGGGTGAGCCCAAGCGTACGCGCTTCCGGCCGCATTTCGAGCTGAACTTCCTTGATGCCGGGGGTATGATCAGAACGAACGTCGAAGACGCCCCCCACACTACGCAGATCATTGACCACAGAACTTGCGATTTGTGCGAGGCGCTCCGGGTCATGGTGCGACAAAACGGCCTCGACAGGGTTACCCAGTTCGATCAGTTCACTGCTGAAGGTAAGGCCGCGAACATACGGAAGAATTCCTACTTCATCACGCCACAACTGCAGTACCTGCCCGCTGGTAATCTCTCGCTGCTGCGCACTCAGCAATTTGAACTCGATGGTGGCGATATTGGCTTCCGGATTCAGCGATAGCTTGGGGACGAGAGAGCCACCCATGATGCGGGCCCGTTGGCCGACGGTTACCGTCACACCGTTGAGAAGCGGCTGGGCGCTACCAGGCCGGTCGCGTTCGAGCCGTTCAATAACCCTGTGTCCGGCCGCCTCCAGATCTCTTGCCACCTCGTAGGTTTGTTGCGCAGTCGTCCCATCGGGCATCTCCAGACTGGCCGTTACGAAGTCTCCCTCCACCACTTCGGTGAAAGCAGTCTTGACGATTCCCGCCGGTATCAGGGATACACTGATGATAAGTATACCGATGGCCCCTGCGATCGTTAGCATGGGTTGTTTCGTCGCGAAGCGAAGTCCCCGATCCAATGGGCCTTGCAGAAACCTGTTCACGCTTCGGTCGACACAGCCCTGGGTCCATGCGAAGAACCGATCGATAGCGCCGCTCGGCGCAGTTCCAGGGCCAGGCAGGTGGGACAGGTGGTTAGGCAGGATTAATAACGATTCAACCAGGGAAATCATCAGCATGGCGATCAGGACGATTGGTACGGGACGCATGATGTCGCCAATACCACCGGGAAGAAACAACAATGGGGTAAAGGCCGCGATCGAGGTGAGAACGGCGAACGTCAACGGCACCTTGATGCGACGCGCGCCGCGGATGGCCGCAACGACGCCCGGCGTGCCCTGTCTGCGTTCGTGGTGGATATGCTCTGCAACCACGATGGCATCATCAACGACTATGCCGATGGCAAGGACGAACGTGAACAAGGAAATAGAGCTGAGTGAGAGATCGAACATCAGCATAACGGCCAGGGCGCCAATACCCGACAGCGCGAGTCCCACGGCTACCCATACGGCAAGCCGGATCTCCAGGAACAGCGTCAGGGCGATGAAGACGAGCAACAGGCCCAGGAGACCGTTCTTTAACAGAAGATCCGCGCGTTCCGAATAGATGTGGGATTCATCATTCCAGTTGACGATGCCTATGCCGTCGGGGAGCGATGGGACCACCACGTTTGCAATGTGCTCTCGTACTGCCTTGGAAACGCCCATCACCGGCTCGCCTTCAGCCCGATAGACTTCGACGAACGCGGCAGGCTGATTCTGGTGCCGGATGATCAGGTCCGTCTTTCTGAAGCCATCGCGCACCCGGGCTATATCGCCGAGGCGCACTACTGTGCCATCACTGCGACTGATGACGATAATTTCTTCAAAATCCTGTTGATCATAACGCTGGCCCAGGGTACGCACGCGCACCTGGGACTCCCGGGTATCGATACTGCCGGCCGACAGGTCCAGGGAGCCGAGTCGAATTGCATCGGCAATATCCTCCAGCGTGAGTCCAAGAGCCCGCAACCGCTGCAGCGGCACTTCGATGGAGATTTCATAATCACGCACGCCGGTCACATCCACGTCGGACACGTCCGGCAATGCAGCAAGTTCATCCTCGACCTGATACGCCAGCTCCTTGAGCGAGCGTTCCGAGACATCGCCATAGACAATCAGGCGGATAATGCTCTGGCGGTTGGTCATTTCCTTGATCACGGCGCGTTCGGCGTCGGCCGGGAAGGACTGGATACGGTCCACCGCGGATTTGATCTCATCCAACGCCTGGCCGACGTCAGTACCCGATTTCAATTGGACCCTGACGGAACCCGCTCCCGGGGCTGCCACGGACTTCACTGCTTTTACATCTTTCAGCCCCCTGACCTGGCGCTCGATCTTAACGACGATGGACTCCTCCACTTCCTCCGGAGTGGCGCCGGGATAAGCCATGGAGACCTCAACATTGTTAAACGGCACGGTGGGCCATGCTTCCCGCTCAAGACCGGTCAGCGCCACCAGTCCCGCGGCAATGATGGCAATCGCCAACAGGTTGGCGGCAACTCCGTTGCCCGCCATATAGGCGATGGGCCCCGGTCGTTCGCCGTTGATAATATCCCTGGAGTTCACTTTACCGAGCCAGTCCTGGTCCTGACAGCCATGCCTTCCACGGCAAACTGTATCCCACTGGTGATCACGGCCTGACCGCTCTCCAGGTCACCGGTCACGAATACCTCATCATCGGCGCGCTGCAACACCTGTACCGGAATGATACTCACCGCGCCGCGGCTGTTTACCACCCAAACCTCATTGCCCGGTTGCAGGGCCGCGCGCGGCGCGCGGAAATAACTCTCTGGCGCAAGTCCCGCGAGCTCCACCTCCACGAACTCCCCGACCAGCAAGGGAGGAGGGTCGCCGGTAACCACGCTCGCGCCCACCGGCATGCCCGCGGAAAACGGTTCCGGCACGCGCACAACCACGTCGATGGTGCGGGTCTGCTCGTCCACAGAGGTCTCGCCTCGGTCCACGTAGCCTTTCCAGGCATATTTCCCCGCGCCGTAACGGGTAGCTACGAGCGCCTGGACTTGTTGTTCTCCATCACCTGCCTCAAGCTCCCACAAGCCCGGTATCAGGGCCGCGTCACTATCGGACAGGGGCACAACCACTTCCACGGCATCGGATGCAAACAACCGGCCTACAGCCTGGCCCGCCATCACAACCTGTCCCGTATCCACGGATTCTTCACGCACGTGGCCGTCGAAGGGCGCAGTCACCCGGGTCCTGGACAGCGCCAACCTGGCGTCGGCAAGCAGGGCCTCTGCGCGTTTCAGTTCGGCGCGCGCCGCTTCCAGTTGCGGTTCTCTCAGGGTAAGCGGACTGATGCCGGCCTGCACTGCCGTGTCCTTTTGCCGGTCGGAGTAACGTTCATACTCGGCCCTGGCAATAGCCGCCTGTTCCTGTTCTTCGAGCAAAACCACCTTGCGCGCGGCGAGATTAGCCTCCGCTTCCTGTACCCGGTACAGGTAGTCCGCTTCCTCGATACGGAAGATAGTCTGGCCCTCCTGTACCCGTCCTCCACTCTGGAATCCGGCATCCACCCAAACGATTCTGCCGCCGACCTGTGGCGCGATATCGACTTCAGCGGCCGGCCTGACCGTGCCTGCGCCGTACACCGGTATGGCGCCTGAACC
>JAAXHV010000333.1 GCA_012270695.1 Gammaproteobacteria bacterium
CACCAGATTTCGAAAATCCTGGATGGGATCCGTTACTGGCGTATCCCGGTCATGCACGGCGAGTTTCTCTGCGAAGAAACCACCGGGGTAGTCCCCGCTATCGGAGGGGGCAATTTTCTTGTCCTCGCCAAAACTTCGCGCCACGGTTTGACTGCCTGTGAAAAGGCGGTAAAGGCGATACGCAGTGTGCAGGGGGCAGTCACTACGTTTCCCGGCGGGATCGTCGGCTCGGGCTCCAAGGTGGGTTCAAAATATTCATTTTTACCGGCGTCCACCAATGAAGCATTCTGCCCCACCCTGAAAGGACGGGTGGACAGTATGCTGACCGAAGAAGTGGGTTCCGTCCTGGAAATCGTTATCGACGGCCTGAATGAAGCAGCGATCAGTGCGGCAATGCGGGCCGGTATAAAAGCGGTTTGCCAAAACGGACCCGACAAGGGTATTTACCGGATCAGCGCAGGGAACTACGGCGGAAAACTGGGCCCTTATCATTTTCACCTCAGGGAGATCCTGAAATGAAACTCAACCACCACGTAAGCCCGCCAGTCTGGGGTATCATCTCCTCCTGAGAGAAATACTGAAATGAAACCCATGATTTTCACGTTGATGGAAAAACCACGGCAGCCACTGGATTTATCGCCATTGACGCCGGATACACTGGTTAACGCCGGCAACTGTGAACAGGCAGCCAAAATCCGACTGTCCCTGGGAGCAACAAAAATCAGCGCCGGCGACCTGTTTTCCATCACCGGAGAAAATCCTGATGATATCGAGTTACGCCGCACCACGGCACAAGTGACCCACGTCGGCGCACACATGTCCCAGGGGCGCGTCAGCGTGAAAGCCCACGGCGGTAGCTACCTGGGTTATGGAATGAAAGGTGGCTCGATCAGGGTTGCCGGCAACTGCGGCGACTGGCTCGGTTGTAATATGCACTGGGGCAGAATCGATGTCGATGGTGACGCCGGCGATTACATCGGCGGAGGCTTACGAGGCAGTCTGTATGGCATGCGGGACGGACTGATCACGGTATGGGGAAACGCCGGGCGCCGGCTCGGCGGTAAAATGCGGCGGGGAATGATCATGGTCCACGGCAGCGCAGGGGATTTTGCCGGCGCGGGGATGATCGCCGGAACTATATTGATCCTGGGTAAATCCGGTAAATTGCCCGGCTACGGGATGAAACGCGGCAGCATCATACTGGGCAAAACGCCTGAACAAACAGGCAGCACCTTGATCAACTGTGGCGTCCTTAAGATGGAGTATTTGCGCCTGTTTTTCAAACAGCTTTCCCGGATGGGAAAGCGCTACCGGTTTTTCCGGAATTTCGGCCCCGAGGTCCGGCTTTATGCCGGTGACACGGCAAACAACGGCAAGGGAGAATTAATGGTCCTGCTCAACGCGCATAAGTAACCCGGCTTCCTCACCAGGTGATGCGAAGATAGCGGCGGCAACAAGCGACCTGGTAATGAGAAATCGGGGGTAGATATTGAAGGTTTGCTTGAGCGTCTGGCAAGCAGAGGAAAATCAGTTTTTGAATTCGGCGTGTTGCAGGGTCAGGATCTCTTCAATCAGCGGTTCCCTGTCCGGTGATCTGCCCGGGATGACGGTCTTGATCTGGTACAGTTTCCCCGGCACCTGGTCGGATAATATGAACTCATAAACTTTGGGAGCAAACTCGGCAAACTGTCTTCTCCGGGGGTCATGGAGATAAGGTGTGATTGAAATTTTCTCGCCGGTGATTTGCGCGCCGCCATACTCAAACTTCACTGTTTCAATTTTCGCGGCCTTGGCAAAAGCAGACTTGATCCTTCTCTGGAAATAGCGCCAACTGCCGTTGGTCAGCCGGTTCATCTCATAGACGTCTCCCTGCATGTAGACCACCAGGATCGGGTTGCCGGTAATGCCGACAAGGTTATCCCGACTGGCATTCTGCGCTCTGTCAGCGCTGAAAAATTCCAGGTCGGCATCCTTGCTGCCGTCCTCGTTAACCTTAATGATATCCAGGAATACGGAGTCGCTGAAGCCCTCTTCAAAGCTGCCGCGTTTGACGAAATCATAATAAAGCCGTCCCGGACTGTCGATGTTTTGCAGGTGATTATCCAGCCAGAGTTTCACCTCCGCGTCGGCGAATTCATAGGACCCCGGGTCAACGACCGCAGGGTCGCCCATCCTGCCCAGGGTGGCTCCCTTCACCTCCACGCCCTCTTCCGTGTCTTCAGCAAAAGCCGCCGGTGCAAATAATAACCACAGAGCGCACAGAGAACACAGAGTTATCAGAAAGAAATTCCAGTAATTTTTTTGTATCAGATTGCCAGGACCGTCCGTTATGGAGATAGTGGTCGCCGTATATGCGGCGGTGTATTCACAGCCGGTCTTTTCGGGCGTATAGAAACCTGCCTTCATTTCCTCCGTAGTCTCTGTGTGCTCTGTATACTCTGTGGTTGAGTTCAGTCGTCGTCTTCCGGTTTTTCAGTTTTTTTCAACGGCAACAACGGCACGCCGTAGTCCTCCAGGATGGCGTTGATTTCCGCCTGGTTCTCGGCAATCAGTT
Organism: Gammaproteobacteria bacterium; assembly: GCA_012270695.1. GTDB lineage: Bacteria > Pseudomonadota > Gammaproteobacteria > Eutrophobiales > Eutrophobiaceae > JAAXHV01. The sequence continues at coordinate 2,555 of JAAXHV010000333.1, forward strand.
GATTCACCTTGTCCTTCCATTCCTTTTCACCGTACCTGACCGCCATTGCCACACTGAATTCAAACTTCACCGGGGGAGGCGAAAAATCATCACGTAACGGCAGGATTATAAGGTCCCGGCCGCCTTCGAGGGTTTTGGCATAAAATCCTATGGTAGGCCCCCAGACTATCGCCGCGTCGATTTTTCCCGCAATCAGGTCCTTGGTCAAAGTCTCACCCGGATGCACCTCCGGGTCGCCGGTCTGGCTTTGGTACGGCACTATATTCCCCATCAGGCCGTGCTTAAATACCCAGAACTGGTCCGGGCCGCGATCAGTCACACCGAATTTTACTTTCAAGCCGTTTTTGACCAGTTCAAACAGCATTTCCGGTGAAGTGACATCATCCATGCCCCGACCCCCGGCCAATACCAGGGAATGGGTACTGGTGTAATAAGGATCCGTTGGTGAGGCCAGTTCGAAATGTTCTGAAACATTCATGACCAGATCGCACTTGTACCCGGGGCCCGATTCGGATTCTGCCCTGAGAGTATTCCGGATAAACCCTATTCTTGTAGGAAAAAATTCATACTGCACTTCCACACCCATTTTCTCCGCGAACAACTCGGCTATCTTGTTCTCGAAGCCCTCCTCCTTGCGATTGGAAAAGGGCAGCAAAAACGGATCAGCGCATACTTTCAGCGCGGTCATTTCCCCGACATCGACTGCTAAGGCCGGTACACCGGGGACCAACAACAGGCACGCCAGCAGGTATCTTTTCATTGTTATCAACCTTGTTTCTTCGCAGCCCGTTGCACCTTGAGGATTTTACCGATAAGCCGCCGGTAAGGACCCTGAAGGTTGGCTCTCGCATTCTCCATGGCAGTATCAATGTTGACCGGCTCGCCTACTACGATGACACCCACCATTCCGAACCCGATATGGGGAATGCACACAAAGGGATACACACCTTCTACGTCCAGTTGCAGGGTAATATCGTTGCCCATTCCACTTTTCCAGCCTTCGGCACCTTCGGGAAGCATTCCAGCGAATTCTCCGCCATCGGGAAACGGCACTTTATCAATCGATACGGTGTCATGGGATGTCATATTAACGAATCTCACGTTATCGCCCGGTTGTATATATAGGACATCCGGATTGAATATACGCGCTTCCGCGTTAATTACGTGAATCTGTTGGGCAGATACCTCGATGGAGCTCAGGACGAATAAAACTGTTATAAGACCTCTTTTCAAATACATATTCTCTATCCCCTTAAACTGTCATTTTTTATTGTCATCATAGCATAATCAGCCGCTACGGATATATGGATATGATTAATGATTCACCGATAAGTTCCATAAAAAAATCCCCGATATCAGCGATATCGGGGATCATGACTACAAACTTGTGAAAAAGTTTGTTCGGTCTACGGCAGGCTGAACACCATCAACACGCCACTGTTACGTGTTGAATTCCACAGTGCGCGATAACCGCCTACAGCACCCAACGCCGCATCACCGGACATGTCACGCAGAACCGGTATTGCCACTACAGCGCCAGCCCATCCGCCGATGCCGGAAAGAACACCAACGTATTGCTTGCCCTTGTGGGACCAGGTGTTGAAGTTGCCGATAATGCCTGACGGGGTCTTGAATTGCCAAAGCAGCTTGCCGCTACTGGCATCAATCGCCTTTGCATATCCTTCAAGCGTACCGTAGAAAACTACGTCACCGTTGGTTGCTAATGCGCCACTCCATACCGACCACCGCTCGGGAATAGACCATACGATCTTGCCTTCGCCAGCATCCCAGGCAATAAAGTTGCCCATGTTGGTCGTGCCGTTACCCATTACTTGGCCGGCCGGATACATCGTCAGGTTGGCATTGACATACCAGCTACCAGCAGCTTGCTCGTAGGTAACGCCACCAGCCTCGTAGCTGACCGGTTCATAAGTCATACAAACGTGGTTTGTAGGCACATAGAACAAGCCGGTTTTCGGAGAGTAGGCAGCAGGTTGCTGGTCCTTGGTGCCCAGTGCGGCAGGGCAGACGTCCTTGGAAGTCACGTCCTGACCGTTGTAGTGAGTGCTGAACTCATTGACAACCTGGGGATAACCCGTCTTCATATCAACGTGGGTTGCCCAGTTAACGGCCGGGTCATACTTCTCAGCTACCAGCAGTTCGCCGGTCTTGCGGTTCATGGTATAACCGAAACCGTTACGGTCGAAGTGAACCAGAGCCGGTGTATCCTCACCCTTGACTTCCATATCGGCCAGGATCATCTCGTTTATGCCGTCATAGTCCCACTCATCGTGGGGCGTCATCTGGTAAACCCAACGAGCCACGCCGGTGTCGATGTCGCGGGCAAAAATGGTCATGGACCACTTGTTGTCGCCGGGACGGACAACAGGATTCCAAGTGCCGGGGTTGCCGTTACCGTAGTACATCAGGTTCTCATCGAAGTCGGCAGGCCACCAGCCCCAGACGGAACCACCACCTATCTTCCACTGGTCGGAAGTCTCTTTACAATCACGCTCAGCCGCTGAGTTGGCCCGGAGAGCATTCTCGCCCCAGGAACTCTTCCCGGTCCCTACTTCGGCATCAAACGCACACCAGGTCTTCAGGGAAGAATCCGCGCCGACCGGTTCGCCCATGGACGTGGTATTCTCGTCAAACAGGATATCTTCGTCCGGACCCATGCTGAACGCACGCCATGCAAGGCTGCCGTCGCTGGCATTGAAAGCGGCAATCCAGCAGCGCACGCCAAACTCGGCGCCGGAACATCCGGTAAAGACCTTGTCTTTAATCGGGTGTGGCGCGTTGGTGTTGGTCATGCCATTCTTCGGGCCATAGGGACCACCGAGCGCTTCAGAGATGTCAGCGCCGTTTTTTGTAGACCAGATAATGCTGCCATCCTTGGGATTCAAGGCATACAATGTGGTGTCAGCCGCTTGCAGGTAAATCTGCCCCATGCTGTACCCCAATCCACGATTGACGATGTCACAACACATCTTCGGGACAGTTTCTGCTTCGTCCTGAGGCGGCACGAAATCCCAAGTGATTTCCAGGGTCTCAAGATCTATGGCAAATACGTCATTCGGGAATGACGCGTGAATATACAGATGGTCGGTATCCAGACCTGTCTCGCTTGGCGGCAGAACCAGAGGACCCCCCTCATGGCCTTGCAGACGTCCTGTCGAAAACGTCCACGCAGCCACCAGATCACCGGCGTTCTTGTTATTGATCTGATCCAGTTCAGAATAACGCCAGTTGTTATAATTGCCGCCCGGAAATACCCAATAGTTCGCGTCCTTCATCAACTCTCTTAAGCCGTCGTTAGCATAAGTTGACATGGACATGAACAGGGCAAGAGAGACAATTATCCATTTACTGAAGGAAAATTTACTCATGACCTCCTCCTCTTTTGTTAATTGACAGTTTTGATCTCGATTTTATGGCCTCTCTGCTATCTCGAGATCATGAAAGATAGCTGAGAGTTAAATTATCAGGGGGATAACCCCACGTCAAACTTTAATTATTATATGTTGTTTTTATGCCGTTATTATTTCGACGAATATTATCACAATAATAAAACAAGATCAAATATAGGAAATTTTCATGGAATAAGCAAGCCATTTTGCACACTGGCTACATATTTTACCCTAATTGGAGAGAAGTCAAGCCTATATTCGAGCATCTTCCCCTGGTTCCATGCAAAACCTGGAAATATTATTCCCGATATTGTATACTCGGCAAACCAGACCGGATTACCGGGACAGTCTTTCACGTAACACAAGAATATAGAGGAACGTATGTTAAACACAACCATAAAGACACTCATATTTGTTACCGGATTATTCATCTCCATATCAGCAGTGCTTGCGGATGTGATGCCCCATGACTGGCGGCAAAAATTATCAGATCAGGCGTGGGAGGAGAACCTGCGTTTTGCAACGTTTCAAGACAGAGAAATATTTGAAGATGCCGAGCAAAATGTATTGGAAGTCAAGGCTCCATACAGGGCGGAAGACGCGACACTCGCTCCGGTTTCCATACATACTAAAATTCCTCAGAGCGATGAACTGTATATACGACGGATGCATGTATTTATCGACAAGAACCCGGTGCCACTGGTGGGTATGTTCGATTTTACTACTGCCAGCGGCAAGGCCGACCTTGCCATGCGTGTCCGGGTAAATGATCATTCCTATGTCCGCGCTATTGCCGAGTTGAATACAGGCGAGCTTTACATGGCCAAGAGTTTCGTCCGGGCAATGGGCGCCTGTTCTGCGCCGCCGCCTAAAAGCATCGACGATTCCATTGCCAACATGGGCATGATGAAAATGAAATTGATCGGTGACGTTGAATATAAGAAACCAAACCTGATGCAACTCAAAATAAAACACCCGAACATAACCGGGTTACAACCGATGAGGATAGGCTCCCATGTCCATCCCCCTGCTCATTTCGTCAACACGCTAAACGTCAATTACAACGGTGCTCCGATCATGAAGGCAACCTTGACCTTTGCGATCAGCATGGACCCAAGCTTACGGTTCTTCTTCATACCGGAAGACAAGGGGATATTGACGGTTGAGGCAACGGACACCAAGAACGCGGCCTGGTCTTCAGATTTTATCGTAAACTAATTCACGGAGATATGGGGTCAGGTCGCACATTGCACA
>JAAXHV010000334.1:0-330 GCA_012270695.1 Gammaproteobacteria bacterium
TTCCCGGGCGATGGGCACCGCGTGTATGGGCCCGGCGCCGCCGGCAACGATCATGGCGAACTCGCGCGGGTCCAGGCCGCGCTGTACCGTGACCACCGTGACCGCGTTGCTCATGATGGAATTGGCTACCCGATAGATTCCATGTGCGGCGTCCGTGACAGATAAACCTAATGGCCTGGCAATGCTGTATTCGATGGCTGCGACGGCCGCGTCACGGTCCAGCTTCAGGGCGCCGCCGTGGAAGTAATCGGCATCAAGATAACCCAGCACCAGGTCGGCGTCCGTCACCGTAGGTTCGGTCCCGCCACGGCCGTAACAGGCAGGACCGGG
>JAAXHV010000334.1:446-1973 GCA_012270695.1 Gammaproteobacteria bacterium
CCGGCCACATCGTTTTCCGACGTGACGGCCGCGCGCTCATTCTGTACCAGGGCGACGTCGAAACTCGTGCCACCCATGTCCACGCTGATGATATTCCTGTAATCGTGGGTGCGGCCATAGTGAATCCCGGCGCCGGGTCCTCCGGCGGGACCTGACAGCAGGGTATTGACGGCAAATCGGCTGGTCACCTTCGGCGACATGCAGCCGCCGTTGGACTGCATGATGTTCAACACGCCGCGGAAACCGTTTTCAGTCAAGCGCGCTTCCAGTTTGTCCAGGTAGCGAGCCAGCGGCGGCCCCGTGTAAGAATTCAGTGCAGTGGTGCTATGTCGCTCATACACCCGTATCTGCGGCAATACTTCACACGACAACGAGATGTACACCCCGGGCAGGATTTCCTCAAGTATTTCCCGGGTGCGCAGTTCATGGGCCGGGTTGAGAAACGACCACAGATAAGAGACCGCAACAGCATCGACCCTGGCTGCGCTCAGCACTGCGGCTGCCGCGCGCACGTCCTCTTCCACCAAGGGAGTGAGGATCCGGCCGTTGGCGTCAATTCGCTCCGTTACTGTCAAGGTCAGCGCCCGTTCGATCAAGACCGGTGGCGGCGCCAGTTCCAGGTCATAGCGCTCTCCCGTCTTCATCCCGCGCCGCAGGGCCAGCAGGTCGCGGAACCCCCGGGTTGTGATAAAACCGGTATTGGCGCCGGTGCGGGTAAGGACCGCATTGGTGGTGATCGTGGTGCCGTGGACGATTGTCTCCACCCGGGCAAGGAAATCCTGCAATTCAACCCGGTTGTCCTGCGCGGCCTGTTCCAGTGCGGTAAATACACCCCGGCTGGGGTCGGCCGGCGTAGTTGATGACTTGCAGATGTGCGTGCGCCCATCCTCATCACAGACTAGCAGGTCGGTGAAGGTGCCGCCAACGTCAATGCCGATTTGATAAGCCATTTTGAATTCACCTTTTAGTATTATATTATGAACAGGACATGCTTCGCTCAAGGCATAATCGATTCATTCCAGTCCAAGTAATGACGGTTCAATCTCATAGAGAATATTTGTATGAATGATTGCCTGTTACCCCCCACCTTCGCCGAACTGGAGCCGTTTGTCGACTGGTCGCTGGACAGCGAAACTGAACGCCTGCAAAAACGTCTCGCTTCTTCCATGGAAGAAATTCGCGCGTTTTATTCCGCCATGCTGGGACGTATAGAAGAGGCGCTGGAACACCTGAACGAATTTCCATTGGACCAACTACCGGAACCTGAGCAACGATTGATGAATATGACCCTGTCCCTCGCCGAGGTCTGGGTTGCCGTGGAATTGTACAGGCGGCCGGACCACCCTTTCGGTCTGGACATGCGCCGCTTTGTTGCCGGTGAAGCAACTTCAGTCCCTTCACCGATACAGGGCTGACGTCCACCAACCAGCACACGAAAGATCAGCCGATGGAACTGACCCATAAAACCCATACGGTAAGATATCCCGAGCTGGGAACGGGGCCGCTCCCTATTAAGCCGTGTGTTGA
>JAAXHV010000335.1 GCA_012270695.1 Gammaproteobacteria bacterium
GGCGAAGCAATCCGGTGCTCCCCAATCATTCCCTCCGTGGTCACGCCCGGTTCGGCGTCTTTCACCAGTGCAACGTCAAATGAGGTGCCGCCCATGTCCACCGTGATGACGTTGTCAAACCCATGGGTCTTGCCGTAAAACACCCCTGCCATGGGGGCGCCGGCAGGCCCGGACAATAAAGTATTTGAGGCAAAGCGTTGCGCTACCTGGGGCGACATCACCCCGCCGTTGGACTGCATGATCAGCAGGTTGCCGGTGAAGCGTTTTGTTTCCAGTTCACTGAGCAGCCTGGAGATATACCGGGTCAACACCGGGCCTACGTAGGCGTTCAACGCGGTCGTGCTGTTGCGTTCGTATAAACGGATCTGCGGCAGGATTTCCCTGGACAACGACACGTAGATGCCGGGCAACTCATCCTCCAGGATGGTCTTTACCCTCAATTCATGCAGCGGGTTCCTGAATGACCAGAGAAATGATACTGCAACAGCTTCAATGCCCTCTGCGCGAAAATATTGCGCGGCCGACCTGACGTCTTCCTCGTTCAACGGCTTGAGGACGTCGCCGCTTACGTTGATGCGCTCCTCCACGACCCGAATGTGCCGGCGCGGTATCAGGGCCGGTGGTGGGGAATATTTCTCGAACTGGCGCTCCTTCAGACCGCGACGCATGTTGAGTACGTCGCGAAAGCCTCTTGTTGTAATAAAACCGGTATTGGCTCCATCTCCCGTGAGGGTGGCATTGGTCGTAATGGTGGTGCCGTGGACTATGGTCTCCACTTGCTGCAGGAAGGCGTCCAGTTGCAGGCCGCGCTGACCCGCCGCTTTTTCCAGGCCGCGGAAAAAACCGATTGACGGGTCTTCAGGTGTGGTCGAGGTTTTATAGATCTCGGCATTGCCTGCCTCGTCCACCACGAGAAAATCCGTGAAGGTACCACCCACGTCGACACCGATGCGTAAGCCCATTTAATCACCCTGGTTATTGAGTAGGGAGTATTATAACGGAAGCCCGGACTGAATCAGTGGTTCGTGCAGGTAAAATGAGGCTATTCCTTGCGGCCTTCGACGATCATGACCGGCGTCTCAAGGAGAAGCGCCAACTCCGAGGTGGGTGCTATTGGGAATTACGTGTCAGCGGTTATCCCTTTGCTGAACTGTTGTATCCCATTGTACAAAAATATATTGCACACTGAGGAAAAAGTGGGAAACCCGGCCAAGCAACTTATCAAAGTCCGAGCAAAAATATTCGAAATTCGAGTTTTCCAAACTACCCTGTTTTTATTGTGCTAATTGAAAATGTAATTTACAATTAGCGCATGTTTATTGAACGGGAAATCAGGCAAACCGTTATCGACGACCTGGCGCATTTCCCTGCCGTGGCCATTCTCGGACCCAGGCAGGCGGGGAAGACTACGCTGGCAAAGTCTGTGATTGCATCCTGGCCGGCCTCGCTGTACCTGGACCTGGAACGGCATTCACACCTGGCGCAGTTGCAGGATGCCGAGGCGTTTCTTTCCCTGCACCGGGATAAGCTGGTATGTATCGATGAAGTGCAGTTACGCCCCGACCTGTTCCCGCTGTTGCGCGCGTTGATCGACGAGCACCCGCAACCGGCGCGTTTCCTGATACTGGGTTCGGCATCGCCTGAGCTGCTGCGCCAATCCTCGGAAACCCTGGCAGGCCGGTTGTCCTACGTGTATGTCACGCCGTTTCAGCAACGGGAATTGCTGCGGGCACAGTCCGAAACACAGGATTGGCGCGCATTATTGTGGCGCGGTGGTTTCCCGAAAAGCTGGCTGGCATCCGGTGACAAACAGAGCATGCGCTGGCGCGAGGCATATATCCAGGCTTTTATCGAGCGCGACCTGCGCCAGTTCGGAGTTGACCTGGACCCGCAGCACATGCGTCGCCTGTGGCTGATGTGCTGTCATTTGCACGGCCAGATCCTCAACTACTCCACGCTGGGACAATCCCTGGATATCACCCACCCCACGGTGAAGCGTCATATCGACATTCTTGAAGCCACCTTTATGATGCGCCGCCTACCCCCGTTTGCGCTGAACACCAAAAAACGTCTGGTGAAATCGCCCAAACTGTATATCCGGGACTCCGGCCTGCTGACCTGCCTGCTGGAACTGGACAGTTTCGACAAATTATTCAGCCATCCGGTGTACGGCCCCGGTTGGGAAGGCTTTGCCATCGAGAATATCCTCACCATGTTGCAACCACGGGGCATCTACGGGTTTTTCCGAACCCGTATCGGTCAGGAAATTGATCTGGTAGTAGAACGTCAGGGTAAACGGCTGGGATTTGAATTCAAAACCTCATCGAGTCCGGTGCTTACCCGTGGCAATAAAGCCGCGGCAGATATACTGGAACTGGACAAACTGTTCCTTGTCATACCGCAAGGAAACGCCTACCCCATCCATGCTGATAAAGCCTGGGTAACGCCGCTTGATCAGCTTGCACAATACCTTTGACGTGAGTCTGTCCTGTCAAATCAGCCGGATA
>JAAXHV010000336.1 GCA_012270695.1 Gammaproteobacteria bacterium
GTCAAGCCCATCACCCCGGAGGATGCATATTACATCCTGGAAGCGGCCAGTAGCGTCGTTGTCGTGCCCGGTTACGGCATGGCCGTCGCCCAGGCCCAGCACGTCGTCAAGGAGTTGCAGGAGCTGCTGGAAAAGAATAACGCGGAAGTGAGTTACGCCATCCACCCGGTGGCCGGCCGTATGCCCGGACACATGAACGTGTTGCTGGCAGAGGCAGACGTGCCTTATGACCTGCTCATCGAGATGGAAGACATCAACCCGCGCATGGAGATGATGGATGTGGCTATTGTCATCGGCGCCAATGACGTGGTGAACCCGGCGGCACGGGAGATGGAGGACAGCCCCATCTATGGCATGCCGATTATCAACGTGGACTACGCCAAGACGGTATTCGTGCTGAAACGATCCATGGCAGCGGGTTTTGCCGGTGTTGATAACCCATTATTTTTCGGCGAAAACACCCGCATGCTGTTCGGCGACGCCAAGGAATCCATCGGCGCCCTCGTCAGGGAGTTCAGTTCTTAAGATTTTTTACCACGGAGGACATTGGGACATTGGGGTCAGGTCGCACATTGCACACACAAAGATATATCACGTCCTGACACTTATCGACTGCGTGTGCAATGTGCGACCTGACCCCAATGCCCCAAAGTTGGGTAATCGAGTGGTTATTCAATAACGGTAACCCCATTCATATAGGGGTGCAGGACTTCCGGTATATGGATGCGGCCGTCTTCATCCTGGCAGTTTTCCATGATGGCTATCAGGGTACGACCCACGGCCAGTCCTGAGCCATTCAGCGTGTGCACCAGTTCCGGCTTGTCGGTGGCGGGATTGCGCCAGCGCGCCTTCATGCGTCTGGCCTGGAAGTCTTCAAAATTGCTGCATGAGGATATTTCTCGGTAACGCCGCTGGCTGGGCAGCCATACCTCCAGATCATAGGTCTTGGCCGCGGAAAACCCAAGGTCACCGCCGCACAGGACGACTACCCGGTAAGGCAGGTCCAGGCGTTGCAGTATGCTTTCGGCATGATCGGTCAGCTCTTCCAAAAGCCGGTAAGAGTCATCCGGGCGGACCAGCTGTACCAGCTCCACCTTCTCGAACTGGTGCTGGCGAATCATGCCCCGGGTATCCTGTCCGTAAGAACCCGCCTCACTGCGAAAACACGGAGAATGGCAGACGTATCTCAAAGGCATCTTCCCACTATCGATAATCGTATCCCTGGCCATGTTGGTAACCGGCACCTCCGCGGTGGGAATGAGATACAGGTCCTGCTTCTCAATATAAAACTGATCTTCGGCGAACTTGGGCAATTGTCCGGTGCCGAACAAGCTGTCGGGGTTCACCAGGTAAGGGACATTGACCTCCACATAATCATGTTCATTAGTATGTACATCAAGCATAAACTGGATCAAGGCCCGGTGCAGTCTGGCCAGCGCGCCCCGCATAACGACAAAACGCGCTCCGGCAATCCGGGTAGCGGCCTCGAAATCCATCAGCCCCAGGGCCTCGCCCAGCGTTGTATGGTCTTTTGCAACAAAATCCATCACTTTTAATTCTCCCCAGCGACGGATCTCCTTGTTATCCTCCTCTTTTCCACCGGCGGGGACGCTCGTATGGGGGATGTTGGGCACCTCGCGCAGGAAGTCGTGAAGTTCCTCCTGGATCGCCTCCAACTCAGTCTGGCGGGATTTCAATTCATCGCCCAGGGACGCAACCTGGCTCAGTAACGGCTCGATATCCTCTCCCGCGGCCTTGGCCTTGCCTATGTTTTTGGACTGGCGGTTTCGTTCCGCCTGCAACTCCTCGGTGCGGACCTGTGTCTCCTTGCGCTGCCGCTCCAGCGACTGCAGCCGCTCGATATCCAGTTCAAAGCCGCGCTTGGCCAGCGCCCGGTTCACGGCTTCCATATCTTTACGTAATATATGTGGATCAAGCATTTTCTGATTAGTTTTACCACCGAGCGCACAAGGAACACAGAGATTTAACGGCAGCTAACGGGTTAACGCTGACAACCATTAAACATCTCTGTGTGCTCTGTGTTCTCTGTGGTGAAACAAAAGACTAATTTTTCTATGTCTTTTCGTCCAGTTTTCGCAACCGCGCAAGTTTTTC
>JAAXHV010000337.1 GCA_012270695.1 Gammaproteobacteria bacterium
GCAGGCGGAAGACTGATAACCGATAACATGGTTATGGAAATGATATATCCTGAAGATAACCTGCGCATGAATGACCCCCCTATTTACATTACGAGACATATTTATTATATATTAACCGAAAAAAGCGCAACAAATGATTGCAGCTGCATCACAAATGCCGTTTTGCCCTGGGAAACCAGGAAGTTATCTTATCGGAAACAGATATGACGGTAACTGAATTACCGGCTGTCAGAGCCGCACAGGATTTATCATCACGCGAGCTTAAAGCGAGCCTGATCGACAAGGGGGTGGCCTATTGCCTGGCGTCATACGTCGATATTCACGGCATCCCGAAGGCGAAAGTTGTCCCCATCTCACATTTTGACCGCATGATGCGCGGGTCCGAGCTTTTCACGGGGGCGGCGCTGGACGGACTCGGACAAGGTCCGCACGATGACGAGCTCGCGCTGCATCCGGACCCTGACGCAGTCACCGTCCTGCCGTGGCGGCCCAACGTCGCCTGGGCGCCGGGCAACCTACGCTATCACGATCAACCCTGGCACATGTGTTCGCGCACTGTACTGGGGAAGCAACTTGCCCGGGCGGCGAAGCTGGGCTTGCGTTTTAACCTGGGCATCGAATGTGAAGTATTTCTGGTTCAAAGAGAGGGAGACAGGGTACAGCCCGTGAATCCTTTTGATGTGCTTCCCAAGGCGGCTTATGACGTCATCGGCGTACTGGAAGACCTGCATTGGCTGGATCTGGCAGTGGGATATATGAACGATCTGGGCTGGGACGTACACTCTTTCGACCATGAAGACGCCAACGGTCAATTCGAGTTTGATTTTGCCTACGCGGATGCCCTGAAAATGGCGGACCGGTTCGTATTGTGGAGATTGATGATCAAGGAGATTGCCAGACAGCATGATTGTGAAGCCACGTTCATGCCCAAACCGTACAGTGACAGGACCGGGAGCGGCGCGCACCTGAACATGTCTATTGACTCTGCCGACAGCGGCGTCAATCTTTTCCAGGACACGGACGACAAACGTGGCAGGGGGCTATCCAGATTGGCCTACCAGTTTATGGCCGGGGTATTACAGCATGCGCCGGCCGTTGTCGCAACCACCTGCCCGACGGTGAACTCGTACAAGCGTCTGGTAAAAACCGGTTCAATGACCGGTTACACCTGGGCGCCGATTTTTATCTCGTATGGCGGCAATAATCGGACCCACATGCTGCGCGTGCCCATGGTCCGCCCCGAGATAGAAGACGAGACCAGCCATGATGGAGTCTACCTCTCGTCAGCGCGGATAGAGTGCCGGGCGGCGGACCCGTCAATGAATCCCTACCTGGCCGCGGCGATGATGCTTGCCGCGGGCCTGGACGGTATCGAGCGCAAGCTTGACCCAGGTGACCCGATTGATATAAATATGTATGAACTGAGCGATGAGGAACTGGCTGAGAGAGGGGTAACACAGTTACCCAGAACGCTACTCGAAGCAGTCGATGCGTTCGCCGTGGATAAACTGGCATTTGATGTGCTGGGCAAAGAACTTGCCGAGTCGTTCATCGATATCAAGAGTACGGAATGGTGGGAGTTTCACAACCAGGTAAGCAAATGGGAACTGGATGAGTACCTGAGCAAGTTTTAGAGCACCTCTGACCTGGTCAGACGTTCTTGAGAGTAACTGAACACAAAGTGGGGGAAACGATCATGAGTAATGCTGAAGTTGTTGACGTTCTGAAAGCTAATGTACAGGAGTTCAATAATGTGCTGAAGCCTCTGAATGAGGCATCTACACTGCCGCCGGACTGTTACACGTCAGATGAGTTTTTCAACCTGGAAGTCAAAGAAATATTCACCAAGGAGTGGGTCAGTGTCGGTAGGGTCGATATGGTGGAAAACGTGGGGGATTATTTCACCATTGAGTTGCTCGGTGAACCACTGGTCATTTGTCGCGACGAAGATGGCGAGATCCAATGTCTGTCGAGAGTATGCCGCCATCGCGCGGCAGAGGTCGTGGAAGCGGGACAGGGCAATACCAGACGTTTCCAGTGTCGCTACCATTTCTGGAATTACGATTTAACCGGGAAACTCGTCGGCGCGCCGGAGATGGGTGAGGCCAGGAATTTCAATAAGGCAAAGATATGTCTCCCAAAACTGCGGGTTGAAGTCTGGGAAGGGTTCATTTTCGTTAATTTCGACCCCGACGCTGAGCCACTGGCCCCAAGACTCGCTCCCGTTTCCGGGCATTTGAAAAATTATCGCCTGGGAGAAATGAAGTCCTTTATCATGGAAGATAATATCCGCCCGTTCAACTGGAAGCTGCTGATGGATAATTTCATGGAGTTCTATCATGTGATGGGCCTGCACAGCGGTTCGCACGACCCGATGCCGGTACACCTGTCCAAGGCGGAGGAGTATAACGATGCCTATGTCCATTCCTGGGGGCATATTCCGGGCGCGCTGGACCAGTACAAAACCCTGTGGAGTCCCAGCGGGGCGCACTCACCGATACCGCCGATGGAAGGGTTATCCGAAGAAGAGATGCAGATGGGTCAATTCTACCTGATTTATCCGCATACCCTGTTTTTTCTCACACCGGAGATTGTGGGCTACTACCGCGTTCATCCCCAGGCTCCGGGGGAGATAAGGCTGACCATTTTTACC
>JAAXHV010000338.1 GCA_012270695.1 Gammaproteobacteria bacterium
GCCGCGGCCTGCCCAAACAGGACCAGGGCAGAGAGCAGCCAGGCTGACAGGGATCTGCGTACAAGGTGCATATCAGGGAACAGTATAGTGCCCTGTCGCGCCGAGTCAATAAATCATCTCAAAAAATCCCCCAATCCTGATTCAGGTGATTGAGCATATTATTGAAAACAAGTCCTGGCTGCCTTGAAACTCCAAGCAACTATCTGGGCGCCATCAGTGTTCCTTCGCGGCTATATACTATACGTGCCCTTGACTCATGCGAGTCAATACAGCATCCAGGTCTGCCGGCAATGGCGCGGTGAATTGATATTCTCCGGTTTCTTTCAGTGCAGGCACGGAGAGTTTGCCGGCGTGTAAAAACATGCGTTTCAAGCCGGCTGCGCGCATTTTCCTGTTGAACTCCCTGTCCCCGTATTTCCCGTCACCGGCAATGGGATGACCGATGGAACCGGCATGAACCCTGATTTGATGGGTTCGGCCGGTGGCTATCCTGACTTTGACGTGGGTAGCATCCTGGTAAACTGTTACCGGTTCGAACTCGGACAGGGCTGTCTTGCCGGTACCCTCGACCCTGACCCTTCCTTCACCGTGGCGGTTCCTGTGACGTTGCAACGAGGTGTCAACCCTGATCTTTTTTTCCTGCAAGCGACCCTGGAACAAGGCATCGTACTCTTTTTCGACGTCCCCGTTTTTCAGCGCATGATTGACCCGGCGCAGGACGGCCATATTTTTTGCTATCAACAGGCAGCCGGATGTCTCTTTATCCAGTCGATGTATCAAGTGGAGGTCCTGCTCTTGCCGGTATAGCTCGCGCAGAAGTTCGATAACTCCGAAGGCGCTCCCGCTACCTGCATGGACGATGAGGCCGGCGGGTTTGTCGACGACCACAAGCCGTTCATCCTCGTACATGACACAGGTTTTTATCAGTTCAACCAGGCGCGCCGGAGGTTTGCCAGGGGTTGCTTTCGGTTGCTCAAACAGCGGGGGGATGCGGATATCATCTCCCGGCTGCAGCCGATAGTCCGGTTTGATGCGCCCGCCGTTGGCCCTGACTTCGCCGCGCCTCAGCATCTGGTATATGCGGCTTTTGGGTATTGGTTTCAGGTGGGCGAGCAGAAAATTGTCGATGCGCCGCCCCACCTGTTCTGCACCGACGATAATGTTTCCGGGTTTGGTTCTTTTGCTGCTCAATTGTGACATTTAAAACAATTTAAAACAATAACATTGCCGTAACACTGCAAGTTTGTTATATTTACTCTTGCTGACGCTGATAATCAGATATCCTGCAAGGATAAGCCATTACAGGGCGCCTGTCTTTAACGGCGACAGAACTGGAGCCAGAGCCGGTTTGGATCAGACCAACGGCGCTCCAGCCCTGACGGCTGATGTAGAAGTAAGTTTTGTTGCAGGAAAGCGTATTACCTGGTGATAACCGTTAACCCGGATTTCTCACCAAGCGGAAAAGTTATTTATGACAGCCCGGGAACAAAGCTGTGCCGGCCATGAGACTGTCTGTGAACTGGCATACCCGGGATTGAATACGTAGTTGCCAAACAGCAACACGAAAACAGATTAACGTGGCTCCCAACTGTCGGCCAAATTATTCGGTCGCTGACGGTAAGTCAGAGTATGGTCGAGCCAATACGTAAAGGACATTTACAATGAAGAGAATGTTGATTAACGCAACTCAACCGGAAGAGTTGCGGGTGGCGCTAGTGGACGGCCAACGTCTGTATGATCTTGATATAGAAGCAAC
>JAAXHV010000339.1 GCA_012270695.1 Gammaproteobacteria bacterium
CTGCATGAAAGAGTGATTGCGGCGAAATCGAAACTGGATAAAGGCATGCAACAACTGGGAGAATTCAAAATACCGCTTGATCCCAATATCCGGGAAGTGGATACACTCAGTCGAGCCGGCCAGCAAAGCGTTGAAATTGAATTCTACGACCTGCCCGACCCGCTCATCCCGGAAAAATAGACGTTTCAAGCCGGCTGACACGTTGATCTCCATGCCCCTGCCAAGCCGACAGGATTTATTCGTGAACCAGCCAAAGCGACTGTTGGCGTGTCAGGATTGGCACACCGTCAGGAACCAACCCTGTGCAGGGCGCTGGGTTCGATATGGCTGAGCATATATATCAAGCCAACTCCTATAAGGAAGGATAACATCAGCTTGACGCGGTCATGGCTGTGGAAATGAACTTCCGGCAACAGGTCGCCCAGGGAAATACACAGGAACGCGCCGGCTGCGAAAGCCAACGCACAACCGATCACCAGCGCCTCCGACTGGCCGAGCAGCCCCACGCCCAGGAAAGTCAGAAACGCCACCAGCGGACAGATCAAGGCAAATACCAGGTTGGCCCACATGCACAGACGCTTACTGTACCCGGCGGCCTGCATTGTGCCGGTGATAGAAAGCGCATCAAGCGGTTTATGCGACATTATCGCCAGAAACACACCGAATCCCACCACGCTGATCTCGCCTACATGGGACAATCCGGAGCGGACGCTGGCGCCCAGGGCAACCCCCTCGGTCAAGGCATGTAATCCCAGACCCAATGCGAGACCGAACCCACTAAACGGATGCGCTGCTGCATCGTCGTGATAATGTGCGTGGGTATTGTGGCTCGCCTCACTGAAGTCATGCTGGTGAAAATGGAAGAAGCGCAACAGCAATACCATCACCACTATTCCCAGCATCATCCACGAACTCACTGTTTCAATGGCGTGCCCGCTGGAAAGTTCCATCAGGCTATTAGGCAGGAGATGAAACAGGGCGACGCTGAGCATAAGCCCGGCAACAAATGTCATCGCCAACTGGGTACGTGTATGAGTCATCCTGACCAGGGACGGCAAACTTCCCCCCAGCAATGAAGCGGTCAGAATAGCGGCGGAATATCCCGCCAGCAGCAACAGAGAGTCAGAATGGTCTACGTTGGCTAACACTTCTCCATCCATCCACTTGCCCTTTCTCTGCTAGCCCTTGCTTGTCACAGACCGTGAAAGACAAAATAAAGCGGGGAGCCGCTGAAGCGGGACAGCGGCTCCATCTGATTATTGCGCCTCAGCCCTGGCCCAACCTGCCGTGGTCGTCGCAATGGTCGCCATGCGGATGATGCAGGTGGCCGCCCACAAGATAATCCGTATGATCACCATGGGGAACGGCTTCGTGGCCGCAATCGGGGCCATGTTGGTGCCCTGCGTCATGGTCACCGCACGCATGCTCAGGCGTACAGGCATCGGGATTAGCGTCAGATACACTCACTGAATGATCGTCATAATGTCCTTCATGCTCGTGGTGCATGTGCCCATCGTGCAAATAGTCGATATGGCCTTCGTGCTTAACAGCGGTATGGCCGCAACCGGGGCCATGGACATGGTCATGCTCACCGTGGTGATGTTTGTGCTCTTCGGTCATCGCTTTTCTCCTGGTTGTATTACACCGGTATTTCGTAACTCATACGCCGGCTGGTTAAAAAAAAACAGACCACTGCAACGCCGGTCTGTGAACGAATAAGTCAGTCAGTTGGACGCGCATGGGCAAGCAGGTGGTCAACGTGGTGGTCTTCGGTGCATTCCTCCTGGGACCTTTCCAACTGCAACGTAATATGACCAATGCCAAAGTCACGGGAGGCAATCTTACGCAGACGCCGGCAAAGCTCTTCAAGGTCGCCCGGGTATTCGGGGTCTATGAGAACATGTGCAGTGAGTGCTTCATTGCCCGGCGATATGGTCCAGACGTGGATGTCATGGATCAAAGTGACCCCTGACACCGCTTCTATCTTGCTGCACAGACGATACACGTCAATATGTTCCGGAGTGCCCTCGAGCAGCACGTGGACCACCTTGACAAGCAGACCCCAGGTGCTGCGCAGGATCAGGACAGCGATAACCACGCTCACTATAGGGTCGGCAAGAGTCCACCCGAAGGCCCAGATAAGGATGCCCGAAATGACAACGCCGACGGACCCCAACAGGTCGGCCATGACGTGCTGGTAGGCTCCTTCGACGTTGACACTGTGTTCTGAGGAACTGTGCAGAATCCAGGCCGCCGCAACGTTGACGAAAAGACCGATGGTGCCTACGGCCAGCATCAGCCCGCCTTTCACGTCAGGCACATCCGTCATCCGGTGGTAGGCCTCGACCACCACCCAGGCGGCGATCAGCCAGAGGGTGAGCGCATTCAGCAAGGCTGCCAGGATCTCGAGGCGATGATAACCGAAAGTACGTTCTGCCGAAGCTGGCCGCTCGGCGAACTGCATGGCGACCATGGCAAGGGCAATGGATGCCGCGTCGGTGAGCATGTGCCCGGCATCGGCCAGCAACGCCAGACTGCCGGACAGGATGCCGCCGATAACCTCGGCGAGCATATAACCGACAATCAGTACGAAAGCGCCGAGCAGGCTGCGCTTGCTGGCATTGCGTAATTCGTGGGAATGATCATGCCCGCCAAAGCCGTGGCTATGACTATGAGCGTGGCCACTAGGGTCAGCATGGGCGTGCCCCCCGTGGTCAGCATGGCCATGCCCACCGTGGTCATCAGCACCATGGGCGTGACTATGGGCGCTATGGTCGTGGGCGTGGCCACTGTGGTCATGCTCGTGGCCGCCATGGGCGTGGTCATGGGCGCTATGATCGTGGCTGCCATGGTCACGGCTGTGCCCTTGCTCATGGCCGTGGTCATGTTTCTCACCGTGACCGCGAGGATCATGGGCAGGCCCATTGTTTTCTTTTCCACCCATGAGGGAAAGGATATATGCCCGATGAGAATTGTCAATTTATTACCGATTGTTTTATCGATAATAAATTCAATCCCCTATGTAAACATCTGACCGACGGACACGACCCGTCAAACAGCGCGGGCTGGTTATCGGCTATTTTATCAGTACGACGGCATGGAC
>JAAXHV010000340.1 GCA_012270695.1 Gammaproteobacteria bacterium
GCCTAGGGTGCAGGAATCCGTCTTCCTGTATAGTATCGGCCAGCAGGATCATCGGGGTAGCCCCAATCGGCACAACGGCTACGCGCAGGACGGATCCAGGACCACGGCTGTATCCCAGCGTGCGTCCGGGAATATCCTTGCGCACAGCCAGGATCCTGAATTTTCGCGGTGATGTCATCAGCGGCACCTGTGTCTCAAACGAATCTCCGGCCAGCTTGGCAAAATGGGGGCCTGCGGTACCTACCACAGTGTACTTGTCACCTTCCTGCCGCAGGACACAGACAGCATGCGCGCCTAATGCAGCGCGGAATCCCTCCAAGATAGGGGCCAGTATATCGGTGTTGTATGCATTCGGAAGCCCGACATGCGGCGGGTCATTGGCAGGTATTGCAGTTGGCTCTGTCATCATGTCTTCCTCATCACTGGCATGGTCGTCAGCGTCTTCAGGCAGGGTTTCCGCGTCGTCGTCAGGTGCCGGCCCGTTGTTCTGCAGCGCCGGTGTGGCAGGCTTTGCGGCCTTGATGCTGATTATGCCTACGGCTGCAAGGTCCTCCTCGTGCGGCGTAGTCACCGTCGTGCGGCGTGAGCGGTTCCGGATAACTGGCACAATCCATATCAGCAGTGCTATCATGGCAAGTATGCCACCGGCTACAGGGAGCTCAAGGAACCTCAGATACCAGGCGAGTGCCACCGCAATCACTGCCACCACAAGTACGAGGCTACGCATAACTGAGTCAGAGCGCAAAAATCACCGCAAGTTACTGCAACGGGTTGGATTTCCAACGTCATTCCGGGCATGCAGTGCAGGTGGTCTCTAGCAGATATCATAGCATGGCGTTCCGGGGCCGGGGGTACGTACCTTGACTCGGATCCTCATTCACCAAAGCTGCATTGCCATGCAAACTTCTTCCCGTTACTTCGCGGGACTCGATGTGCACCGCGACACCATTGTGGCCTGTGTTTATGACCAAGGGCAGCATCGTATCTGTTACCGCACGCAGCGCCAACGATGCGGG
>JAAXHV010000341.1:0-3323 GCA_012270695.1 Gammaproteobacteria bacterium
GGGTAGGGCGCCGGCAGGCGAATATCAAAATGATCTTCTTTGTAGCCGGTACGCAGTTCGATAATGTCGCGGAAGCCTTTTGTGGTTATGAGGCCTGTTTTGGCGCCGGCGTATTCCAGCATGGCATTGGTCACCACCGTGGTGCCCAGCACAAGGTTGTCGGCGTTTTTCAGAAAGTCGTGTGTATCCAGGTCAAAATGATATGCCGAAGTGCGGATGGCATTCATGATACCGACAGTTTCATCGTTCGGTGTGGTCAGCACCTTGCCGCTGACGATATTATCCGAACTGCGCACGACGTAATCGGTAAACGTCCCGCCAACGTCGATGCCAATTTCATAACTCATTAGTGCGGTCCCCGGCTTGGTAACACAGCGTTAGGAAAATCTGCTCAGTTTCAAGTTTCTACGGTACAAGGATGTACCGTTAAAATCAATGTAGCAAAAAACGTCAGTGGTTAAAATCCCGATCGAATCATGGTTTTATGATACTATCAGACGTGGGGAGTTGGATCGTATAACCTGTGCGGGTTTGTATCCATACATCAACAGTTTTAACAGTGACTATCTTCGGGGGGCGGATCGTTATGCTCAAGTCAGGAAATTGCGCAAAATTTCTCGTCATGTTTTCGTGCATGAGTTTATTCATGCTCGATGCTGTTCCAACATACTCACAGGAGAAAGACAAGGGTGTATTGGAGGAAGTGATAGTGACCGCGCAACGGCGCAGCGAGAACCTGCAGGATATTCCCCTGGCGGTTACTTCCTTTTCTGCCACGAACCTCAATGATAAAGGTGTTTATGACCTGTTTGGCCTCACCTCCCTGGCGCCGAATCTCGACGTGGTACAGAATAACGGCAGGGTGAAGGTGTTCATCCGCGGCATCGGCCTCACCCTGGATAATTCGGGTTCGGAGGGTGCAGTCGCGGTGCACCAGGACGGTGTTGTCATCGCCTATCCGAACTCTCAGGGCACCTCGTTTTACGATATTGAACGGATTGAGGTATTGCGCGGACCCCAGGGAACATTGTTTGGAAGAAATGCAACAGGGGGTACGCTCAATATCATTACCCGGGCGCCGACGGAAGAGGTCAAAGTCAATGCCCGCGCGAATTTCGGCAACTATGCATCACGGGAATTTGAAGTCGGCGTCGGTGGTCCCCTGGTAAAAGACAAGTTACTGGCGCGCGCGGCTTTCTACAAGGTGGACAGGGACGGTTTCGGCAAAAACAGTTTTGACGGCGAGGATATCGACGATCGTGATGAGATCGCGGCGCGGGGCAAACTGAAGTGGCAGGTGACGGACGACCTGAGCGTGGTTGCGGCGATAGATTATTGGGATGCGGATGACTCGGGTGCGGTCGTGCATACCTTCGGTTCGGCATTCGGCGAGTTACAAGGGGTTGTCGAGGGCGGTTCCGGCAAGCCGAGTTTCAGAGATATAGCAAGCGAAACTGAAGAAAGCCGGGATATGAGAACCTATGGCTACTCCCTGGATATCACCTATGAAATTAACGAAAATTTCACCTTTAAATCCCTGACGGGTTACCGCGATGAGCATAGCGTAAAAAAATCACAGTACGACGGCACGGACAATCCCGGCTGGCCTTCCACCAATATCAATTCCGGCGTCCATTGGAGCCAGGAATTTCAATTGAACTGGGACACGGACAGGATCAACAGCGTGTTCGGCCTGTATTACTTCGATGATGATGTCTTCGTCACCAACACGGTTCCATTCGAGTTCGCAATAAATCTCCCCGGTGACATCTTTGACGAACGTGGGCATGCGAAAACGGAAGCCTATGCGGCATTCGGTAGTGTCACCTGGGCGGCCACGGAGCGGCTGAACCTGACGGCAGGGGTCCGCTACAGCGAGGAAAAACGCACGACGGAAAGCTCGTTTCAACTCAGGATCCAGCTGTTTGGTCTGGATTTATTCCTGCCCCTGAATAATAAGCGTACCTATGACGCCTGGACGCCCCGGTTCTCCATTGACTATGCCTTGACCGACGACAGCATGGTTTATTTTACCGCATCGCGCGGGTTTAAAAGCGGTCAGATACTACCGGGCAACACGGCTCCACCGCTCAATCCGGAATTTATCTGGAGCTATGAAGGGGGCATAAAATCCGTGTTGTTTGATGACAGGCTGAAAGCCAACCTGTCAGCTTTCTATTACGATTATACGGATTTACAGGTGAGCCAGTTGCTGGGCCTGTCATTTACGCTGACCAATGCCGCGGCTGCCGAGGCCATCGGTGTTGAGGCGGAACTCGCCTACCTGCTGACCGAGAATACCCAGCTGGAACTGGTCTACGGGTTTCTGGATAATGAGTTTACCGAATTCTATACCCAGGATCCGATCTTTCCGGAACTGGGACTGCTGAACCTCAAAGGTAATCCATTACCCAACTCACCCAAACACATGTTCACCGCGAGCGCAAGCCATACCTTGCCCACTACCCTGGGTGATTTCGATGTCAGGGTGGACTGGCGCTGGCGGGATACGGCTTACTTTGACCCCTATAAACGGGAAGTGGCTTCCCAGGACTCCTATTCGAATGTCAGCATGAGAGGCACTTTCCAACCGCGTAACCAGAACTGGTCGATTTCGGCCTGGGTCACCAACCTGACCGATAAAAAAGCGTATATAACCAATTATATCAGTCTGGCCAGCGGTGGCTTCCCCCGTAACGGCGATATCAACGACCCAAGAACATACGGTATAGAGTTGCGTTACGAGATGTAAGAAGTAGAGCCTGAGATAAGGACTTGATTCCCCATACGCTTTCGGTCGCAGGCAGCCGCTGGCGCACCAATCTGTCCGGAACAGGTTGGGATGTCTGCAGTACGCCCGCAGGGGGTGCGACATGGAGTGTGCACATCAAAAAATCCGGCGCAATTATCGCATCACCTGAGAAATCCGGGCCAGGAAGGAGAGCCTTCTTACACCGGTTGTTGGCAGGTATATTACTGCTCTGTGTCTGCTCCGGCCATGCATGGGCCGAGGAAACACTGGCGTTGGCAGGCGCCAGGATTATCGACGGAAGCGGGGCTCCCCCCCTGGAAGATGCGGTCATCGTCGTCCGCGGACAGAAAATCACAGCAATCGGTCCCTCATCCGTCGTTCCTGCAAATGCGCGGCTGATAGACCTTGCCGGCAAAACGCTGTTGCCCGGTCTTGTTGATGCGCACATCCATATCGGCGGCAGCGGCGGCGGTTCTGTGGACCCCCGTGAGTTCAGCCCGGTTGCCGTTGAAAACAGCCTGCTGAGTTACCTGAAGTTTGGTGTGACCAGCGTTTACGATATGGCTGCACA
>JAAXHV010000341.1:3371-13694 GCA_012270695.1 Gammaproteobacteria bacterium
AACGGTTTTGGCATCACCGCCCCCGGGTCGCATCCCATCCGTTTGATTACCGAACTCGGGCTGCTTGACTACCTGGGGCCTTTCTATTTTCAGGTGGACAGCGTAACAGGCGCCAAGGAGGCTGTTCGCAGGATCAGTGCGGAGCAGGTTGACGGCATCAAGATATTCCACTCGCGGGTCGAGGCCGGGACCACTCGTTTTGATGCTGATATGGAGAAGTTGAGGCCCGATATTCTCCAGGCCCTGGTTGAAGAAGCCCATGCCCGCAGGCTGAAGGTGTATGCGCACACATCATTTGCCAGCGAAGCACGGGAATTTGTCGAGGCCAGTGGTGACGTCATTGTGCACAGCATACACATGGCCGAGACCGGCGCCGCGGATGTGCTGGAATTGATGGCCGCCCGGGGTGTTGCCTACATACCGACCCTGGCGGTATTTGAAGGGGACTATACACTGGAACCGGATTTGTTCTTTTCCGCGCAACTTCAAGACAAGATATGGGATGTTGTGCGTACCTCTATCACCGCTCCCGGCAGCGTTGCCCTGGCTTACCGGAACGTGCCGGGGCTTGCCAATGACAGGAAACGCAGCCTGGAAATAGCCATGGCAAACCTCGGCAAGGCGCTGCGGGCCGGCGTCAGGATTGCAATGGGGAGTGACGCCGGTAACGCCGGAATGCCGCATGGCGCGACGGTGTTGCGCGAACTCCAACTGATGAATGAAGCCGGCATGACGCCGATGCAGGTGATCACGGCGGCCACCCGGAATGGGGCTGAGGTCATAGGACAGGGGCAGAACCTGGGTACCCTGGAAGTCGGCAAGCTGGCCGATATCATCGTTGTGAATGGAGACCCGCTTACCGACCTGTCTGCCTTGGGCAATGTCGAGTTGGTGGTGAAAAATGGTAAAATTATTAACCCTGACGAGCTGGAGTTCAAAGATATCCCGTTGTCCGGCAAACAGAGAGAATGATATAAAACGATGTCAGATCAAGCCGTACCGGAATACGCTCGACTGTGTGGCCATTACCTTGACATTTATCTTGTTCGGCCCCTATAAATACCGGCAGAAAGTGTAGGCGGCAGTTCAGATGGCTCTTGAAGTATATAAAAAATATTGATCAAAAATATATCGTTATAATTTATTTTTAATGTAATCTGTCAACACTTTTACTCAGTTGCCTGAGGATAAAATTCGGGAAAAACCGGCTCATGAACCTGAGCAGGCCAGCCTGGCCTGGACGAATTTCGTATTCATCTTTTGCCAAACCCTTCAGAAAAGCGGCAACCAGATCTTCCGCGGGCATGATTGGGATGCCTTTTATGTCTTCTTCAGCAAAACCACCAATCAGTCCGGTTTTAGTGAGGGGAGGCGTTAACTCGAAAACCTTGACATCGGTATTCCTTAACTGCGCTCTCAATGATAATGAATACGAGTGAATGGCAGCTTTGGTCGAACAATATACCGGCACCACCGGCAGGGGCACGAATGCCAGGCCGGAGGAAACGTTGATGATTGCTGGATTATTATTGTGCTTCAACAATGGCAGAAAGACGTTGCTCATCAATATGGTTCCTTTCAGGTTGATATCAATTTCCTTTGTCAATTCCATTGTTGAAAGGTTGTTATCCTGCAGGTTAATCATCTGCATAATACCTGCGTTATTGATCAGGATATTTAAATCAGGAAAGTCTTTTGCCACCAGTTCGTAGAGTTTTTCCACGTCGTCAGGATTACCGACGTCATTCCGGATCGCCGTCACTTCGCCCAGCTGTTGTTTTGCGTTTTGCAGTTTTTTCCCGTCTCGCCCGGTAATGATGACTTTGTTTTCCCTTGTTAGAAACTGTCTGGCCATCTCAAAACCGATACCGCTCGAACCACCGGTTACCAGAATAGTATTGCCGGTAATATTCATTTTTGACCCGATGTCCAGGCACGCAAGGTCCTGACGGCCACTTCGTTTTCGATTTCCCTGGGAACGGTTTGCGGCCCTGCCGGCAATGATCGATAACCTGTTGCGAGGTGAGCGAGGGACAGGGATTGCAAGGCCAGGCCCAGGTCCATTACTTCGATGGGATTGCCGTCGCCGGCGCTCAGGTTGACCGAGTTTGCTTCGCCAAACAGGTAAATGGTTTTTCCGTTATCTAGCTTGAATCGGCCGATGTCCGGCATGACAGGTCTTGACTCGGACGACAGCTCACGCAGGCCGGGCAGGTCGATTTCCGTCTCAAACATGCCGGCGTTGCAGAGAACAGCACCGTCTTTGAGCAGCGCCAGGTGGTCGCGTTTGAGCGCGCCCGGCCTGCCGGTGACAGTGATAACAAGGTCACTGGTGGGCAAGACCTCATGCAGTTCGGCCGTGTCATAACCTTCCGTATGCGCTTCCAGTCGCGTCAGCGGATCGATATCGACGATAGTCACGTGCGCGCCCAGGCCGCGCAGGTAACGGGCAATCCCCTGGCCACAGGCTCCATAACCGATCACGGTTGTGCGCTTGCCGCCGATAAGCAGGTTGGAGCAACGCATGATGCCGTCAACCACCGACTGGCCGACGCCGTAGCGGTTTTCAATAATGCGCTTGGCGCGGCTGTCGTTAATGACGATGGTAGGGAAGGTATATCCGGCAATCTCTTCCCGCAAACGGAACCCGCCGGTGGTTGTTTCTTCCGTGGCGCCGATAATCTTCGACCTGGCACCGGAGAAATCCGCATTGGTAAGCGCCAGCACGTGTAAATCCGCGCCGTTGTCGGCGATCAGGTCGGGTTCGGTCGCTAACACTCTTGCCGCATAATCCAGGTGCTGGTCAAAGGTTTCATTTTTCCTGGCAAATACCTGGACGCGGTATTCCGCTACCAGCGCCGCGGCCACCTCATCCTGGGTGGTGCCGGGACTGCCGGTAATGGCAATATCAGCGCCGCCGCTGGTCAATGCCTCCAGCCAGACAGCGGTTTTCGCCTCCACGTGCAGACAGATGCCGATACGCATTCCCGCAAAAGGTCTGGTCCGGGTAAACTCCTCTTTTATGCCGCGCACTACCGGCATGCGTTCGCGCACCCAGTCCATGCGCTCCAGCCCTTGCTGAGCCAGTGCTGTATCTTCGACTTCGTAAGTAAAATCAGGCATGTGTCTGCCGTTTGATTAATAGACCCGTTTGATTCCGGATTTGCCGTTCTCGACGGCAAAACGCGCCAGGTCAAAGACTTTTGACCGGGCATCCCTGACATCATGTACGGCGCGTGCCGTTGTCTGCCACTCCCTTGCAGTAACCTCGTGTAACAGATACCCGCGTTTATCCGGCTCATAGAATTTTACCTGGGGGTTATGGTCCAGGTTATCACTAACGGGCTTGGCCATCGGCTCAGGCCAGTTGGCTGAAATGGAAGACGTGACGAACTCTACGGCAGGGGTGGCAGGCGTGTAATACGCGCCATCAATAGCCCAGAAGGAGTGTAAGTCTCCGCTTAAAATCATGGCGTGACCGGTTTTTGCCCGGTCGATTGCGGCAACGACCCGGTCGCGGTTCGCCGGGTAGGCATCCCAGGAACCGATATAGTTGAACACCTCGCCGTCGATGTGCAGGTTGAACGGCAAAAAGACGCTTGAGGAGGCGATTACGTTCCAGCGCGCCTTGTTATTCAGGATGTTTTCCGTTAACCAGCGTTCCTGTGCCTGACCCAGCATGCTACGTTCGACCGCGAACATGTCAGGACAGCGTATCCGGTAATTGCCGTAGCCGTAAGCGGGTTCGCTGGCAGGGCATAGAAATTGGTTGGCGCGGTGTTGACGGGTATCAAGCAGGCTGAGCTGCAGCAATTCCCCGACCCGGATCGTACGTTTGAGTTGAAAGCGGTTACGATTATAGTCGCGCAAGGGCATGTGTTCGTACCAGGCCTGGTAGGCGGCGGCCCGTTTTGCCAATCCAGCCGGGTCAGTGTCGATAACGGCATCATGGTTGTCAAGTGTGGTAAAGAAGGGGAGCCTGGCGTGGGCGCGTTGAAGCTGTTCATCGGTTTTATAGAGCGCATGCCGGCGGCGAAAATCGGTGAGTGTTGCCGGTTCCTGCTCGGAGTCATGGCGTCTGAAAGTTACCCCATAAGACGTATCATAAATATAGTCGCCCAGGTGGATCACGAAGTCCGGGTTGTCTGCGATGATATGTTCATAAGCGACGAAATAACCGTGTGTGTAGTTCTGGCAGGATGCGCTAACGATACGGATGGACTCAGGTTGACTGCCGGCAGAGGGCAGGGTCTTTGTCCGACCCGCTGCCGAGACGTGTGTGCCTGCGAAAAACCGATACCAGTACTCCCGCCCTGGTTCCAACCCCTGCACGTCAACATGAACTGAATGGGCAAGCTCGGGGACAGCCAATTCCTCGCCTCGCCTGATGAGTCTTTGCATGTCCTTATCCTGGAACAATTCCCACTGCACCGGTATGGCGGCCTGGCCGACCCCGCCATCCACGGCCAGCGGTTCCGGCGCCAGCCGGGTCCACAACACCACCGAGTCCTGCGTCACGTCACCGGAGGCAACGCCGAGGGTAAACGGATTCCTGGAGAACCTGACCCCTGCAGCAAGAACCGTCGGAGCCTGCGCTGCAGTCAGGCCCAAGGCCGTACTGATTATGAAATCCCGCCTTCTCATCCCACTATCGTAGCAGATAGTGTTTCACTGACATAGACCCGGTCCTGACCCGACCAGTACCCTTTCCAGTTAATATTNNTGTTCAGCGGGTCGGGAAGCGGTTGCCCTGTTAACCCGACAGGATCAAGCCAATCGGTAATGCATAGAAAATATGGTTTTCGTATCGGAATGGCAGTATTTCCTGTCCTGTATAAAACAGGATGCCTCGTTCAAACTGTTTGCCGGCAAACTCTGCCAGCGTTGCCAAGCCCTTGAAATCCCGTGTTTTCACGCTTGCTGAAGCCTTGATTTCAATGCCGATGATCTTTGTATTGTTTCTCTCCAGGATAATATCGACTTCGTGTTTCCTGTTGCTCCGAAAGTGATATAAATGGATATCTTCCTGCGCCCAGGATGCCTGTTTACAACATTCCATGTACACCAGATTCTCCAGTAATCCACCATAATAGTGACTTTGCAATAATTGCTGTTCATTACGCAGTCCCAGTAGATGACAGGCAAGACCGGTGTCTACAAAGTGTATTTTCGGCATTCGTGTCGCCATTCTCTTTGCAGGGTTTTTTAACCAGGCGGGAACTCGGCGGATGATAAACATCAATTCGAGAATTTCAATATAGTTTTTTACCAGTTTGTCATTCAGTTCCAGGTCATTCGCAATATTCGAGTATTTCAGCAGGTTGCCACTCAGTCCGGCGAGATAAGGCGCCAAGGCGTGTAGTCTGGAGTAATAGTCGCCACGCGCCGCGTACAGGGTTTCAAAATCTTTATACAGTCTCCCTTCCATATAGGATTTAAACCATATCTGTCTCGCTCGAACACTTTTATCTTGTATTTCCGGATAACCACCATTCAACAGCAATCCAGCAAGCTGCTCCCGGCTGATGAAAGCAACTGGCTGAGGTTGAAATTTCCCGGCCAACAGATAGTCAACGATGTTCAGGGATTGCCCTGTCATTTCGGTAATGGAAAGGGGGTAAAGTTCCAGTCGCGCCAAATGTCCCGGCAACGCTTCCTGGGCGCGAGCAGAGCGAAATATATCCGTCGACCCCGTCAATAAAAATTTACCCTTTTCATCGGGAGACAATCGATCTGAAACCTCTTTGATAGCAGGAATAAGGTCTGGGGCATATTGAAACTCGTCCAATACTACTTTCCTGGCGCCCATGGAGCGTATAAACCCATGTGGGTCCGTTTTTACGGACGCCAAAATCGCTTGGTCATCCAGGGTTATGTAACCCATATCCATATTTCCGGCAACCGCGCGCGCCAGTGTGGTTTTACCTGCCTGTCGTGGCCCCGTCAGGTAAAGCACACGGAATTCCATCAGTAATTCTTCAAGGAACGGTTGTAATTTTCTGTAGTACATGAGTCGTCTTGAATGGATATAATATCTATTTGGCAATGGCTGGAATATATATCATCAAGTTACACTTATCAAGGAGTTAATACGAAAAATACAGGGTGTTAATACGAGAAATACAGGTTATTAATACGAGAATAACGAGATGTTGTTACGAAATAAACGAATCATTAATAAGGTAACGAATATGTCGTTAAAACAGTTGAGCGCAGCAGGTATGGAAGCGGTGATGCGTGAGTATTATGACGGTTGCAATGAGGCAAACAGGGAAAAAATAATGCGTTGCTTCACGCCTGATGCGGTCCATTATTTTCCACCGGGCATGTATGAGGGGCCGTTTCGGGGGGGCGAGAAGATTGCCGAACGTTGGTGTGATGCCGTGAACAAGGTTGGTTCATACTGGACCATAGATGCTTTGCTGGTCGATGCTGACAAGGCCGAGGCGGTGATCGAATGGACTCACTTCAAGACGGGGCAGGGGACGGTTCTGCGCGGCGCCGAGTGGGTCGTGTTTGACAAGGCTTCAGGTTTGATGCGGGAGATCCGGGCTTATTATGCGTCGCCGCAAGCAGCGGACATCAAACGCCTGGAGTTGGCTGGTTTTGACTATAAACAACGTGGTTATGTGCTGGTTTCTCCCAGGGGAAAAGGTTGATCTGCGTTGTTGCCTGACCGTAGTCGGCCAGCGCAACTCTGCATTGACTATTATTACGAGATAGCCAGTAAATCCATCACCTGCTCATGGCTGCTGACGACTCTGTAGGCCCCGGCCTTGCATAAGCTGGGAGACGTGCCGGCGCCCGTGAGAACCCCAATGGGCAGCACACCCGCGGTAATGCTTGCCTGCATATCGATCACGCTGTCTCCCACGTAAACGGTGTCGGCCGGGTCGGCATCCAGTTGCCCCAGACACTTCAGCAGGCCTTCCGGGTCGGGTTTTCGTTTCTCCACGTCAAAGCCGGTGACCACCGCATCGAATAGTCCAGCCACGCCCTGTTGGTACAGCAAATCAAGGGAGCGTTCTCCTGACCCTGTGACAATACCGAGTGTATAGCCTGCGGTTTTTAACCCTGATAATGATTCGGATACGCCCGGGAAGGCGCGCGCGTAATCCTTGCTGATTTCAGGCCACAGTTGCATGGCCCGGCGATTTAACTTATCGATCATGGCTTGACGATCCTTATCCTTCATTGCAGCAGGCACGACATGCTCCCAGTAGGAAACACCGTGGTTCAGGGTTTCATACATCTTGGATTTGGATATTTCCAGGCCGAATTCCTTACTGGTCAGTTTGGCGAGCAGGTAAAAAGCGCCTACGGTGTCAACCAATGTACCGTCCAAATCAAACAGGATGGTATTGGCCTTGACGGGGTCGATTATACCCAGATAGAGCCGGTCGCCGTCGTTCAGGGATAAATGCTGGCGCAATGAAACGGAAGCAATAACTTCCACCTGGTCTGCCGGGTAACCGTTTATTTCCGGGAAGATAATCGCTCCGGTGATCAGGTTGTTAATATGCACCGGATAACTTCGTGCATGGCAGTTATTCCCGTCAGGACTGCTGATATCAATACCGCTGCCGTTCCTGAGTGATTGCCAGTCCGCGAGCGTTCGCTCGTCTTCGAGTTTTATATTGAGGGTGCCGGGCCAGGCATCAATACCCAGTTTCTCCAGGAATTGTTGCTTTGCATGTATGAGTTCGGTAAAGCCCGCGGCTTGCCCTGTCCCGGTGACTACCCGGCCGGATAACTCCAAGTCAATGAATCTCCCGCTGTATTTCAGCGGCGCGATGGATGGCTGCGCGGATGCGCGTGTAGGTTCCGCAACGGCAGATGTTGCCTGACATGGCCCTGTCAATATCCGAGTCGGAAGGGGAGGGATTGTCGGCCAACAAGGCAGCGGCGGACATCAGTTGTCCCGATTGACAATAACCGCACTGGGGCACCTGCAACTCCAGCCAGGCTTGCTGTACAGGGTGATAGCCGTCCCTGGCGAGGTGTTCGATGGTGGTTATTTTTTTATTGCCTATACTGCTTGCCGGAAGCACACAGGAACGCATGGGTTTTCCATCAATGTGTACGGTACAGGCCCCGCATTGGGCTATCCCGCAACCAAACTTGGTTCCGGTTAATCCGATCTCATCCCGCAGCACCCACAAAAGAGGCGTGTCCGCTTCGACGTCAACTTGATAATGCCTGTTATTAACACTGAGCTTGATCATGTCTTTTCAACACCGCGGAGGATTACCAAAACAGCAACTTCAAACAATATAATCCAGAATTAAACACAATGCATTATTTTTTCCCGGTCCCGGCTATTCACCGGCATTCCTGTTATTTGGCTCGACACATTCAAAGTTTTCGTGCGCATCGATGTTCCCTGTTCCGCGATAACGGGCAACTTCGGGATAGGCGCACAATGGGCGCGTTCTTGTGATCTTGCCCTGTTCGACCCGATGGCCGACGAGGCCCTGGGGCACAACATCGTCTTCCACCCAGTTGATCAGCGGTGTCATCAAATCGAACCGGTCTATATTCACCCCGCCTTTGCAGTGGTGCATGCCCGGAATCAGATAAAGCTGAAGAAACTCCGATATCTCATCGCCAAGCACGGTGGCCACTTGTTGGAAGTACTCGACAGTCCGCAGGGGATTGACGCCGAAATCAGCCCAGCCGTGGTAGATGATCATTTTGCCTCCACGCTGGCGGAAAGCGCTCAGGTCGGGGTCGGTTGCGTTGAAAATCTGGCCGGATTGCACCATCCGCGCCAGGTCCCGCTCGGGGTCCAGTTCTCTCCAATCCAGTTCACTGTCATCAGCTTCAAAGGCGAGATACCGAAACCATGATTCCAGGATCAGTCGTTGTTCCAACCTGCCCTGGCTGTCCGGCAGTGCGCGTCCTTCCCACGGTGAATGCGGTGCAACAGGACTATATGTGCCGCCAGCGTAGTGGAGTCCCGGGAACTCACCGCCAACGACGGTCCTGGGATAGATTTCCACATCGCCAACGTAGGTCGGCCCGTAGATGGCGGTTAACATGTCGATTTCATCGTCGGTGAAACCCCGGCCGTCCCCGTCCGTGCGTGGCAAATCCCGTTGCGGGTCGAAATCCAGCGCGAGAGGGTTGCCGATAACGCCATCTGTTACCCCGTCGGCTTCATCGAACAAGCTGAGGATGACGTCGCCAAGCAGTTTAAGTTTTTCCCGGGACAGCGGAGTTTCGACTATCGCCTTCTGGTTCTTCCAGTATTGCCAGACCATCTCCCTGATACTGAAGACAGGCGCGCCGGCAAGGATACCGTCAAAGTCAGCGGGGAAACGTTGCGCCTCATTAAACCCCTGCAAGCCTCCCGTCGAGCAGCCGTCAAAATAAGAGTACCCAGGCGCTTTCCCATAGTAGGCTGCGACAATATTTTTTACTGTGATCGCGGTCAGGTGAACCGCACGGTAGCCGAAATCGATCTCTTTTTGCAGATTGTTGTATGCCCACTTACCGCCGGGCTCTGAGGCCGCATCGTGGCCGGTATTCGTAAACGCTGCCGCGAAACCATGTCGGGCTGCCCTCAACCGCGCCAGGTGGCCGACCTCATCATCGAGTGATTCGCCCGCGTAACCTCCGTTGCCATGCATATACAGCCGCCCGTTCCAACGGGTCGGCAGGTAGACGATGTACTGCACTTCAGGGCTGATCACCCCGCGTAGCACACATACCTCCGGCTCTGCCGGCAACAGGGTGGCGGACACAATGCTGTTATCCGGGTCTGACAGAGTGATAAGCTCCCGACAGGCTATTCGGGGATGTTTGATCTCCGCCCTGGTGTAATCGACTCGGGATTTTTTTGCGTCGAGAAAACTCGAACCGTTCGGAGTCGGGGTAGCCTGTGAGGCCGGCGCGGCAAGTACCATTACAAGCGCTACCACAATGGACTGTTTGATAAGTCTGCGCGGTAATCTCATAAGGGATATTTTAAGCATTGGGGGATTCACTTACAACTCTGACGCCTTCAACTGACGCCTTCAGCCGTACAGTTGACGACTCCTTATCAGCGTTGTTTGATCTGTTGAAAAATAGGTATGATAAACAGAAACAATCGACACGTGCCATATATGAGATCTACATTCCGTATAGTTTCACCAGGGCAACCGCATTTTGGTATTTCATGCTGAGCGAAGGAATAAGAATCGGTATTGATACCGGTGGCACTTTCACCGATTTTGCCCTGGTAAGAGACGGTGTTTTTCACACGACCAAGATATTGACCACCCACCAGGCGCCGGAACGGGCGATCATGCAAGGACTTTCAGATTTAATGGGGGTCAC
>JAAXHV010000342.1 GCA_012270695.1 Gammaproteobacteria bacterium
CGGGCACTTATATACCAGCGCCTGGCGCAAATATTCCTCTGATCAGGAACAAACTCTGCCCGTTGTCGTTTATCGACGTGCCCGGGCGGGACTATATTGAAGGGTATCTGGGCGTGTACGAATTAACCCGGACCAGCCTCCTGCAGGACGTGTTCGTCTGGTCGTACGAGGGGCATCTCAGACGGTACCGTGTCAGCCTGAATGAGTTCAATGACTGGAAGCAGGGACGAAGTGATGCGGGTGACCGCCCGGGTCCGCAGTGACTGTTTAGGCAGTGGTGTCGTAGCTGGAGGGTGTGCAGCCGACAGGTGATCGGACACCCGATGTTTCAGCAGGACCGCCGGTCGGCCCCCGTTCTCACTCATACGGATACAGCAGCAGGCGGATGAAGAAATGTGGCGCCTTTGAGGTCTTCTGCCGGATTTATGATGGCTTTCATAAATGGTGTTACTCGTTCGTGTCAAGTACAGGTCGCGGCGATAATATACCGTGAATGAAGGCGACCTCCTTTTCCACATTCGCCATGCGTTCTTCCATGTTGCCCATGCGCAGGGCCAAATCGCGTATATCTGTGCGTAGCCAAGCAAACAGGCCAATGACAAGCCCAGCCAGTACCAAGCCAACAGTCAAAATACCTATCAGCTCAGGGGTCATGTTGTTCTCCATGTGGTCTATCAGTCCCTAGTATAGCAGCGTATATATGTTAAAGCAAACGTTCCTTTATATATATTTACAAATATTATTTTCATTCATATTGGGCGCATTATCATAAATTCCATACAAATCCAGCAGAATACCTCATGTCAAGTAGAGTTTATAATTCTCTTCAGAAACCTATTGTATAGGGAACTGTCTTAGTTAAGCACGTATGAGCCGCCGCATCATGTGGAAGCGGTGTTAACGTTTGCCCTCTATATTGCACTGATTGCATCTTTATAGTCTTCACATTCCTCTGACAAGCGTCTCTGCAGGTGTTCATCTGCGAGAGAGCGGAATACGCGGGAACGGGCATGCAGGTTCTTATCCTGGTGTTTAATCTCCCCGAGCAGGGTATCTGACGAATCCTCACCGGTATCTCCCACGCCAAAAAATATTCCGCCGATGTCAACGGCAAAGTGGATATCCCGGATCGAATCCCCAACGACGACAGGGGGAAACGTTTTGCCGATCGCAGAAGTCAAACGTCGCTGTGCGCGAATCTCGCGACGCCACATGCTCCCGACAAAGCGCGCCTTTGAACCATCCGAGGAAGTGCCGGGCTCGCCAACGGCAAAGGCATTGTGCGGGCCGAACAAGCTGTTTTGGCTGAGCTTCAATTCGTCCAGGGACTGCAGGAATTCAAACTGGGTCTGGTAACGATAAGAAACCAGTATCATCGACGCCCTGGCATTCAGGCTTTGCAGATATTCCAGGTGTTCATCAGGCACCTTGTCGTACTTCAGGTCTTCCCGCAGGTATTGGGTCAGGCGG
Organism: Gammaproteobacteria bacterium; assembly: GCA_012270695.1. Taxonomy (GTDB): domain Bacteria; phylum Pseudomonadota; class Gammaproteobacteria; order Eutrophobiales; family Eutrophobiaceae; genus JAAXHV01. The sequence goes on from JAAXHV010000342.1 coordinate 1,471, forward strand.
CGATTGAACAGGCCGTTGAAATAGAAACTCAGACAATCCTTGACCTCATCCGTAACCGGACTGTCCTGCAGGATACGGCTGATCAATCCTTGCGGGCCGCCATTATTGCGATACCACTCGCTGCACAGCTCGTTATCCATTTCAGGCAACTCAGCAAGATCAAAATTAGTTTGTGCGAAACGCTTTACTATGGAATAAGTTGACAGTGAGATGGCAATTCGCCTGCCCGACGCGGCGGTTGAAGGAATGATCGTACCGTCCAGATCAAAGAACACCAGCCGCTTAGGTAACAGGTATTTCCGGTATTCACTGTTAGCCCGCATATTGCACCAGTTCGCTTGTCATCACCGTAAAGTTAATTGCTGTCAATGAGTTGCCAACAATTTGTCTGTCTCTCGCTGTGTCAAACTGCGCTGGATGCACCCTCGCTTGTCTTTTGGCCGCTGGCGGGCACGTGCTCTCTCAACCATAGTCTCGCTATGCTTTCGGTCGCAGGCACCCGCCAGCGACCAAAATCCGGCGCGATCTTCGCATCCACTGACGCAATATGCGGGCTGTTATCGGCATGTATTAATGTGAATGGCGCGGTATTTTTTTGCCGATGTCGTTATACGCCACCATGTCATCAAATACTGCGCCGCTGCTGAGCGAAGATACGTGTTCCCGGTACACCTGCTGCCACCAGGTCTGACTCTCTGGAATTTTCAACTGAAGCTTTTGCTGTCGTTGCGCAATCTCGCTGTCTTCAATGAGGACATCGACCCGACGCGTATTCAAATCAATGCGTATCTTATCACCGTCTTTCAGTATCGCAAGGTTACCCCCCGCCGCAGCTTCCGGTGAGGCATTCAAGATCGACGGAGCCGCAGAGGTGCCGCTTTGCCGGCCGTCGCCGAGGGTAGGCAGGGCCAGGGTCCCCTGTTTGATCAGTGTATCCGGCGGCTGCATATTGACCACTTCTGCAGAACCGGGATAGCCCTTGGGCCCGGCGCCGCGCATGACCAGGATACTTTTTTTCGTGATATTAAGAGACGGATCATTGATACGCGCATGATAATCTTCCGGGCCATCAAACACCACGGCCACTGCCTCAAAGGCATCCGGGTCATCACTGTTCGATAAATACTCATCGCGAAATGATTGATTGATGGCAGAAACTTTCACGATTGCCGATTCAAACAGGTTGCCGGTCAGAACCATAAACCCTGCGTCCGGTTGTATGGGTTCACGCACTGGTTTGATCACTTTCGGTTCAATAATGTGACATTGAGCATAATTTTCTCCCAATGTTCGACCACTGACGGTGATTTGATCAGGGTGCAATAAGCCAGCGTTGAGCATTTCGTTGATTACTGCCGGCAATCCCCCGGCGCGGTGAAAATCCTCCGCCAGGTACTCGCCTGTGGGCTGGCAATTGACCAGCAAGGGGACCCGATGGCCTGCTTCCTGCCAGTCGGACATGCTCAACGGCACGCCAGCGTGGCGGGCAATCGCGTTTATATGGACCGGGGCATTGGTTGAACCACCAAGCGCCGCACAAACGGCAATGGCGTTCTCAAACGCTTTGCGGCTCAGGATTTCTGAACACGTCAGATCTTCCCCAACCAGCTCGACGCTTCGTTTCCCGGTCAGGTATGCCATTTGCTGGCGTTCCCGATACGCAGCCGGGATTGAAGCGCAACCCGGCAAGGTCATTCCCAGCGCCTCTGCCAGGCAATTCATGGTCAGCGCCGTGCCCATGGTATTACAGTGACCAACAGAAGGGGCTGAACCGGCTACCAACTCCATAAATTCTTCTTTATCAATCTCGCCACCTGATAATTTACACCGCGCATCCCAAATTACCGAACCGGACCCCACGCAGTTTCCCAGGTGGTAGCCGTTCAACATCGGTCCGACTGACAAGGCGATGGCCGGCAGGTTGACACTCGCTGCCCCCATGAGCAGGGCGGCTGTGGTCTTATCACAACCCGTCGTCAGGACAACGCCGTCAAGCGGATAACCATGCAGCACCTCAATCAAGGTTATACATTGCAAATTCCTGTCTAATGCCGCGGTCGGACGCCGGCCGGTTTCCTGGATGGGGTGTACGGGAAACTCAAGGGGCACGCCGTCGGCGTCACGGATTCCTTCCTTGATGCGCGTCGCAAGCTCAAGATGATGCCGGTTGCACGGGGCCAGGTCGGAACCGGTTTGAGCAATGCCTATGATCGGACGGTCCGATTGCAGCTCCTCGCGGGTCAGGCCGTAATTAAGATAACGCTCAAGGTACAATGCGGTCATCCCCGGGGTATCCGGATCATCAAACCAGTGCCGACTGCGTAATAATTTTACTTTTTTCATGCTCTGCCTGTCTGTATTATCAGGAGGGCCTGCTCATCTCCCGGCCTGCGCGAGCCATTCATCCATTAAACCCGTCCGCCATCAACGATGATGGATTGGCCGGTAATCATAGCGGAGGCATTTGACGCCAGAAACAAGGCCGTATGGGCAATATTCTTTTCTGTCACCGTGGTTTTCAGACATTGCTGCCGGAGACACTCAGCCAAGGCTTCTTCCGTAACCCATAATTCTTTTTGTCTTTCGGTCAGTACCCAACCGGATATCAGAGCATTCACGCGAATATTGCTTGTGCCCAACTCACGCGCCAATGCCTTGGTCATTCCGACAATTGCCGCCTTCGACGCCACATAGGCAGGATAGCCGGACAGCCCTAGGTTTGCAGAATTCGAACCCAGGTTGATAACGCTGCCATGGCCCAGGGCAGTCATATCATGCTGGACCGCCTGGGTCGTAAAAAAATACGGCCGCAAATTTGTATTCAACGAATTGTCCCATTCATCCACCGTCATTGATTCCAATTTATGACGCGTGTCCCTGGCCGCATTGTTGACCAGTATACTGATCGGGCCTAACGCAGTTCTGACTTTCTCTATGGCTTCTTGCAGAGCGTCAATGTCACGTATATCGCAGCGGATGTAACAGGGCCTGAACTGCGTTTGTCGTTCCACGTCGTCGCACAATCGCTCGGCTATTTCCTGCCGTAATGAGACAAACCCCACCTGCGCGCCCTGCCGGGTAAAGGCGCGGGTAAATTCAGCGCCTATACCCGAACCGCCACCCGTGATAAATACTGTCTGGCCTTTGAGGTCAGGGAACCGTGGCGCCAACTCACCCGGTAAAGTCCCGAAGTCATTTCCTTGCATTGTTAAGCCCGTTTATTATAAATGATAAATTTGTAATATATATCATATATAATTAGAATCACACCATTTTTCTTACGCTCCACCAGGCAAAGACACATGCAGTTGGCTCATATCGATCTATTTATCATCGCGGGATACGCCGTCGGTATCGTCAGTCTTGCTACCTGGGTGTCACGAGAGACTCGGGGCCATCAAAAAAATACTCAAGACTACTTCCTTGCCAGCAAAACTTTACCCTGGTGGGCCATCGGCGCCTCCTTGATTGCCGCCAATATTTCTGCCGAACAGATCATTGGCATGTCGGGTTCCGGTTATGTAATCGGCTTGGCTATTGCCTCATACGAATGGATGTCGGCCATCACCATTATTATCGTCGGTAAATACTTTTTACCCATTTTTCTCAAACACAACATTTACACCATGCCGCAGTTCCTGGAACAGCGCTATGACAGACGGGTGTGCATGTTGCTTGCGGTATTCTGGCTGGGTGTGTATGTGTTTGTTAATTTAACCTCCATACTCTGGTTGGGCACGCTGGCAATCAACTCTGTTACCGGCTTGAATTACGTATATGGATTGATACTCCTGGGGTTGATGGCGCTGGCCTATTCACTCTACGGCGGCCTGAAAGCGATTGCCCTCACTGACATCATCCAGGTCATACTCCTGGTTTTCGGCGGCTTGTTGATCTCATTCTTGTCTCTCCAGGCGATCAGTCAAGGTGAAGGCGTGATAACAGGCTTTGTTGAGCTTATGAACAGGGCGCCGGAAAAGTTTGACCTGATATTGACGCCGGACAATCCACATTACATCAGCCTGCCCGGGATCTCGGTCCTGGTTGGCGGTATGTGGATCATGAACCTGTCCTATTGGGGCTTTAACCAGTACATCATCCAGCGAGCCCTCGCTGCCCGTAGTCTGCAGGAAGCGCAAAAAGGGATCGCTTTTGCCGCCTACCTGAAATTGCTGATGCCTGTCATTGTAGTTTTACCCGGTATTGCCGCAGTCATCCTGGCGCCTGGTCTGGCCGCGCCCGATCAAGCCTACCCGGAAATGATGAAACTGGTGCCGGCAGGACTCCGGGGATTGGTATTTGCCGCTTTGATCGCTGCTATCCTGTCTTCCATCGGTTCGATGGTCAACAGTATCTCCACGATCTCGACTATGGATATTTATCGTCACATCCGTGTTGGGGCCAGTGAAAAACACCTGGTCATTATTGGCAGAAGCATCAGCTTTATTGCCCTGGTTCTGGGAATGATCTGCGCCAAGCCATTATTAGGCAATTTTGACCAGGCCTTCCAGTATATACAAGAGTTTACCGGGTTTTTCACCCCGGGTATCGTGGTGATATTTCTCCTGGGCATGTTCTGGAAAGGCATGACCTCTTATGGCGCATTAGCCGCTGCCCTCAGTTCAGCCCTGCTTTCTTTTTTATTTAAAATGTTTTGGCCCACTCTGCCTTTCATCGACCGGGTTGGACTGGTCTTTCTTTTGTGTATTGTTATTGCGGCAGGTACATCGGTATTTTCCCGGCCCGGGCAGCAAGATCAGGGAATTGCCATTGACCACCAGAGTATATCCTATGTCACTACATCCGCTTTCAACACGGCGGCAATCGGTGTCATCCTGATACTTATTGCGCTGTATGCCACCTGGTGGTAGGCAGGTAAACGTGAAGCCACGGCTGCTGGATATCATCAGGTCAGGGAATACACTGGGCGAAGGAGTACAGTGGCATGATGAAACCGAAACTCTCTGGTGGACGGATATCCAGTCCTGCCTGCTCTACAGCTATCACCTTCCAAGCTGTCAACTGTCGAAATACCCGACGCCTGAGCGATTATGTTCATTCGGGTTTATCAAGAACAAATCGGAATTTATCGTCGCGTTTGCGCGCGGATTTGCACTCTATAATCCTGTTTCAAGAGATATTACCTGGCTGATACGGCCGGAGGGATTGGGTCAGGGAATACGTTTCAATGATGGGAAAGTTGACCGCCAGGGGCGTTTTTGGGCAGGCACCATGGTCGAGGAAGGCGACCCGTTAACCCGACCGGCAGGTAATCTGTACGCTCTCGATGGTTTATTTACACTGAATAAACGAGAACGCGGTATTGGTATTTCCAACGGTCTTTGTTGGAGCCCCAAGTCTGATCGGCTGTATTTCGCAGATTCAGCCCGGAGAATAATTTATAACTATGAATTTGATCCGGATTCTGGGACAATCAGCAATCGTAAGATCTTTGTAGAAACAGGGAATGGTATCTTTCCTGATGGCGCTGACGTAGACAGTGACGGATGTCTGTGGAGCGCCCACTGGGGAGCGGGGCAGGTAGTAAGATACACGCCGGCCGGGAAGAGAGATCTAGTGCTGGATTTACCCGTGAGTCAGCCAACCTGCGTAACATTTGGTGGTCCCAGGTTCGAAATGCTGTTTATAACGTCAGCAAAAGAAGGGCTTGACGGCAGAGACAAAGAGGTTAACGCAGGAGACGTATTTGTTTTTCATGTTGGTACTTCCGGGTTGCCGGCATGCCATTTCATTCAAGGGAACTTCTGATTAAGTCAGAGCTTCCCCAGGGCAGACAAGCTGACAGGCAACATATATGCGTAGTATACCTCGGCATAATTTAACGCAGAGCATCGTGCAGGAATTAGGCACATCTATTGTCTCCGGCGTTTATTCCTCGGATGATAAATTTCCAATCGAGGCTGATTTGTGTAAACAATTCAGCGCAAGTCGCAGCGTACTGCGAGAGGCGGTCAAGATGTTGACGGCAAAAGGACTGGTAGGAGCGCGACCGCGCCAAGGCACCTGGGTCGAACCGGAGAACAACTGGAATTTTCTGGATCCGGACGTGCTCGGATGGCTGCTCGAGCGAAAACTGGATATTACATTGCTGGAAGAATTTACCGAAATGCGGCTTGCCGTCGAACCACTGGCAGCGGCTCTGGCAGCCAGACGGGCACAAGACAGCGATTTGCTACTGATTCAAAACGGCCTGGAGCGTATGCGGGCTGCGGAGCGGGGAGATGACGATCCCAATGAATCAGATATCGCCTTTCATGTCGCTATCCTCACGGCTAGCAGGAACAGGTTAATCCAGCAATTACAAGAACTAATCAGTACGGCGCTGCGCTTCAGCATCCGCTTAACCAACCGTTTCAAAGGAGTGGAATTTGCCAGTGTCGAAGCTCACGCGGCGGTCGCCAACGCAATATCACGCAGAAAACCCAAAGCCGCAGCCAAAGCCATGACCAGCATCATCAATGAGGCTATGGAACTGATCCAGACGTGTAAAGAAACAGGAAGTTGAGAAACTTCCATATGGGAACCTCTTGGTGTCCGATACCGTTTCTTAGAAACGAAATCGAGGCGTATGTCTGGAGTCTCACTCCAGGCTGCTATGTCGGTGTGGCGCCCGAAGAAGAAGATGAAGATTTCGACTTCGAAGAGGCGCTTCGAACCATTCACATCGACCTCAAAGGGCTCAATGAAGAGGCGGCAGAGCTGGCAGCGCGGATTGCCCAGAACTTCGAAGTGTGATCAATCGGACAGAAACAACGCCGCCGTACACAATCACCTCACCCATTCTTGACTTGGTGGAACGGATCGGAGAGGCGATTGGCAGGGCGGAGGAAGTGTCTGGTCGGGCGGACCTACGGTTGCGACGGGCCAATCGTATCAGGTCGATTCGTGGGTCGCTGGCGATTGAAGGTAACACGCTCACTGAGGAACAGATTGCCACTATCTTCGACGGCAAGCCAGTGGTTGCCCCGCCTCGGGAAATTCAGGAAGTTCGTAACGCTATCAAGGTCTATGAAAAGTTTATGCAGTGGAATCCCGCCAACCAGACTGACTTGCTTAAAGCCCACGAGATGCTTATGGTTGGCTTGCTGGACACCCCCGGCCACTACCGGCGCGGCGGAATTGCCGTGGCAGGAGCTGGAGAAGTGCATCACATCGGGCCTCCTGCAAGCCGTGTTCCGCACCTTATGTCAGACTTGTTATCCTGGTTGAAAAATACGGAAGAGCACCCATTAATTGCCAGTTCAGTCTTCCATTACGAGTTCGAGTTTATTCATCCATTCGAGGACGGCAATGGCCGGATGGGACGACTCTGGCAGAGCTTGATACTGACGCGCTGGAAGCCCCTGTTTGCCGATGTGCCGGTGGAAAGCCTGGTTTACGAACGACAAAGTGCCTATTACGAGGCGATTCGGCAAAGTTCTGCCAAAGGAGAAAGTACGCCGTTTATCGTTTTCATGCTTGAGGCCATCCTGGATGCGGTCATATCAACCCCCCAAGAAACCCCTCATGTTAGCCCCCAAGTAGAGCGTCTACTGGCCGTTCTGGAAGGAGAGATGTCACGACAGCAGATTCTGCATGCTCTGAATCTAAGCGACCGAAAATCCTTCCGGCAAAGGTATCTGCAGCCAGCCTTGGAGTACGGGTACGTGGAAATGACTCTTCCCGAATCGCCCACTGCACGAAATCAGAGGTATCGACTCACGGCACGTGGGCAAATGGCAAATCGAGGCCGCCAGAACATACGGGACACTCGAACATGAGTAGTGCCACGACTCCGAAAGGGGGACACACGACGCTCAACAACGCTTGAAGCTTGGCACTCTTCCAACGCTGGAACAGCAACGCAGTAAGGGGCGTATCCTTTCCGCCTACGATGACCTGATCGAGAACAACCGGCGGCAGATTGCGTTGCTGGAGGAGGCTGCGCGGCTGCTTTACCTCGAGTGGTTCGTCCACTTCCGCTTTCCTGGCCACGAACACGGCAAGATCACTAACAGCATACCTGATGGATGGGAACGGCAGACTTTAGCCCGCCTCGCATCACTCCACTTAGCCTGCTTGAGTTTCCTCCCGCAAGATAAACGGCTGAATAAACTGTGAGACCCACCGCTGTGCTTAGCGGAAGCAGTGGATTGGGAGCAGTCTGCTGTCGAAGTGGTTGCTGTTTACAGGATGATATGTAATAGAATTACATCATGAGTTCCCGCTATTGCCAGGTGTTTGACATTTAAGATGACATGGAGGATAATTATGTAGTATAATTACATCACTAATTCCTGCTGGCCGGCACGAAAGACGATAGCTGGCCGATGATGGAGGCTTACCTTAAGGCTATGTATTTTAGAATGTATTGCGGTACTGCGGGTTGGCGTTCCTGTTTGGTAGGGTGGTTCATTCTGGTAGTCACTGGAGTGGCGTCTGTTATGGTTTATGCACAGACACCGCCGGGAGCGCCGACAAATTTGACCGCGACATCGAGTGATGGCCAGATCGTATTGAGCTGGACGGCGCCGTCCGACGACATTGTGGGTTACAACGTGTATCGCTGCGTAGAGCCATGCGACCTTAGCGTCGGAGATACCTGGATTGCTTGGGTGGCTAATCCCGGGGATGAGCCCCCGGCGCCGACCGAGTTTACCGACACCCACGACGACTCGACCTCGTACGAGGCGTTCGCCTCGAGTCCGGTGTCTGCGGGGACGACCTACCGTTATGCGGTATCGGCAGATAATAGCGACTATGAGCATAGCGATTGGTCGAACGAAGTCACGATCACGGCTACGGGCGGTGTGACTGACGGAGGCGATGTGACGGACGCCGGAGAAACGCCGCCGGGCGCGCCGACCGGGTTAACCGCGACTCCAGGCGATACCGGGATTGTCCTCAGCTGGACCGCTCCGGGCAATGACATAGTGGGTTACAGCGTGTATCGTTGTGAGGAAGGGGAGACGCCGTGCACCCCGGAATGGCTGGCCTGGGTGGCTAACGATGGGGACGCGCCCCCGGCGCCGACTACGTATACCGATGATGGCAGCGCCGACGCGGACGGGGACGGGGACGGCACCCAGGAAGGATTGATGTCTGGCGCCACCTACCGCTATGTGGTAACGGCTAATGATGCCGCCTATGCTGAAAGCGATTGGTCCAATGAAGTCACGGCGATGGCAGTGACGGGGGAGGGGCCGGTGGCGTCGGGAGGGCCGCTGGCGCCGACGAATTTAACTGCAATACCCGGAGTTGGCCAGATCACGCTGTACTGGACTCCGCCCGCGGGCCCGGTCACGGGATGGGAGCTTCTCACCAGGGCTGTCACTGACGAGGAAGGCTTCTGCAGAGAAAGCTACTGGATGAGCATCACCCCCACTGGGACGACCACCATGTCGTACACGGTCAGCGGCCTGACTAATGGCACCCAGTACGCGTTTTGGGTACGGGCGGTGAACGGCGAAGACAAGGGTGTGTCAGTCGGGCTAATGGGGGAGACAACGATACCGGGCGAGTATGAACCCGGTGAATTCGCGGCCTCGTTTGAATCCGGGCTGCAATGGTTCCGGAGAGACGTTGTGCCGGCCTTATCCGGGACCACCCACTGGCGCCCTGTTGCCTGGAAAGACGAGCGTATCCAGCAGCATATCCTGGTCGGAGGGGTCCCGCCAAACACTCGGATTGCCCTGGCTTCCAGTGCCCTCACGAGCGAGGCCGGCGACGTCATACCGGCCAGCGCCGTGTCGTTCCGTTATCCCCGTTTTGTCGCCGGCCATACCGAGGTACGCAGCTGTAGTGAAGAATACGCGGAGCGGAATACCACCGCGCACTTGTCAGATGCGCTGTTATCTGCAGCGGAGCAGGCAACGTCGCCCGCTTGGCCCGAGTTGGCCTGGATGGCCGTCGATATTCCGTCTGAGACGCCTGCGGGAGACTACCTCGGCACGGTGACGGTCAGCGCGGTATCAGGAGAAAATCCGGTCACCCAGCTCACGCTTCAGGTTTCTATTCAGGTCACCCCCTGGGCCCTGCCTGCCACGGAGGCACGGCAATTCCACCTGGATCTGTGGCAGTTTCCCATTTCCGTGCTGGACCGCTACAACGATGCGAATCCCAGCGAGCGGATAGCACTGTGGTCGGACGAGCATTATGCTCTGCTGGAGCCCACCTACCGCTACTTGGCCGGGCTGGGTCAGCGCAGCGTGACGGCGTATATCAAGGATGACGCCTTAGGCGCCCCGTCCATGATCCAGTGGACCTTGAAACGCGACGGCGAGTGGGACTACGACTATGCTGTTTTTGATACCCACGTGGAGCGGCTTGCCGAGTGGGGGCTGGATAAGCAAATCAGTGCGTTTTCCCCTGTGGGTTGGAACTGGGGTGAGACTCCCTATTGGGACGAGGCCACGCAAAGTAAGAAGACCTTCTATGCCTATGTGGGGTCTGCCGACTGGCATGAGCATTGGGTGCATTTTTTGACTGACTTCAGGTCGCACCTGCTTGAGAAGAGCTGGTTCGATAAAACAGTGCTGTATCTGGATGAATCGTCCGAAGAAGATATGGAGGCAGTGATCAATGCGGCCCGGGCCGTAGATGACAACTGGAAAATCGGCTTGGCTTATGTGGGTTATGGCGGCAAGGGGCCCGGAGAGCACGTGATGAGCCGGGTCTATGATGCCTCGGATGCGTTGTGGCGGCTCGGGAGCACGTACGTTGACAGCGGGTTGATTGAAGGGGAGACCTACCGTTATGCGGTGGATGCGTGCAATGACGGCTGTAGTGTGTCCTCTGCCCCGGTGACGCTGGTGGCGCAGGCCCCGGCGGTGCCGGGCGCGCCGGCGGGATTATCTGCCGCGAGCGCGGCCGGGATTGAGTTAAGCTGGACAGCGCCGGCGACCAGTGGCAGCAGCGCCCTGACCGGCTATAACGTGTATCGCTGTGTCGAGGAGAATACCACCCCCTGTACCCCTGTCTGGCTGGACCGGATGGCCTCGGGCAGCGCCTATATCGACCGGGTGGTGAGCGCGGATACGACCTATCGATATACCGTGGAAGCCTGCAATGGAAGCGGCTGTGGAAACCGCGCTGATGAGGTCACGGTCGTGGCGCAGGCGCCGCAAGACCGGGTCGTGCCCGGGACACCGACGGAGTTGACTGCGCAGGCGACGAGCGCGGCGGCGATTGAGTTGCGCTGGACAGTCCCAGCGGCCAGCGGCAGCAGTGCCGTAAGCAGTTATCACTTGCATCGCTGTGTAGAGGAGGTTAGTCCCTGTACCCTTATGACGTATCAACTCAATGTGCCGGCAAGCGGGAATGCCGTGTACACCGACCGCGGGGTGACTGCGGACACGGTCTATCGCTATGCGCTGGCCGCGTGTAATGAGGTCGGCTGCGGCAACCGGTCTGATGCGACAACCGTGTTGGCAGGGACAGCGCCGAACCCGTCCGTTCCGGGCGTGCCGGCCGATTTGGCGGCTCTGGCAGCCAGCCCAACGGCGATTCAATTAGAGTGGACCGCGGACGCTACGCAGGGGTATGACGTGTACCGCTGTATGGGGTCGGAGACGTGTACGCCGGCGACGTACCTGGACTGGAACTGGGCCGATTACCTGGTTGTCTATCCCAATCAGGTCAGCACGTTCTACACCAGTTGTCTTCATCCGCGCCCTAACAGCTTTGTCGCGGCCGCGGCCGACCCGGTGGATATGACCGCGCTGCCCTGGTATGCCCTGCAACGAGGCCAGCGCGGCTATTTGCGCTGGGCCTTTGACCACTGGCGGTTAGCCAATCCGTTGGACGCGCGTGACAGCTTTACCGCTGGCGATTTCTCCCTGGTCTACCGGAGCAGCAATGACAAGGATATGACCGTCGTGCCCAGTATTCGTGCGGAGTTGCTGCGCGAAGGGATAGAAGACTTTGAGAAAGTGCAGGTCTTGCGGGAGAGCCTGTCAGGCTGCGGTGCGGACGATCTTGCGGGCAGGTGGCTGCGCCGATTGGAGAGAACGGTGGACACGTTTTCCAGCGCCGCGTTAATAGCCGGCCGCGCTGGTGAGCTCATCAACCAGGCACACAAACTACTCGGCGAAATCTCACAACAGGTATCTCCGGACATGTGCCAATAATATAGCGAATTAGTGAGATATTCGGGTCAATTCGTGATGTAAGTGAAATCGCTGGGCCATTCACCGGGAGTGCGGTAATTGATGTGCATGGCCTCATAGCGTCGGCACTGGACCTCAAGCCGTTTTTTGAAATCATCCAGGTCCTTGTTACCTTTGGGACTCCAGGCAATCTCTGCCAGCGCGGACAGTCTTGGGAAGATCATGTACTCATAATAATCGTTGGTCGTTATGAACTCCGTCCACAGGTTGGCCTGTAAGCCGAGCACCTGGGCTTCTTCTTCCTCCGTATAGCTGTCCGGCACCGGTTCCCACTGGTGGATCAGTTCCAACGAATTGGGCCCATTGTCATTGCCCTCCCAGGGCGCGCCCGGTTCTCCGACGGCATTGGGATAGTCAAAATAAAGATAATTGGTGGGAGAGATGATGATCCGGTGGCCTTTTGCTATGGCCTGGTCACGCGCCTGCGGACGCAGGTGCAGCCACCATTGCACAATGGTTTTAGGGCTCACATCAAATGCGACCACCTCATCCCAGCCGATGGGAGTGTAGCCCTGTTCCGCAATAAAGTTGGAGACGAAGCGGTCGAAATGTTCTTCCACCTCGTGCAGGCTGGTGTAACCGTGTTCCTGCATGAAACTGTCCATTTCCGGCAAATCGGCCCAAAGGTGGTCGCGCACCTCGTCACCGCCAAAATGAAGATACCCCGATGGGAACAGCCCCATGATTTCGGTCAGTATGTTCTTGACAAACTGGTAAGTGTCCGGATTGGCGGGGTTGAATGTTTTCTCGCCATCGAAGAATTCCGGATAAGCGCGGGCCGCCGCCTCGGCGTGTCCAGGCATGTCGATTTCCGGAACAACCAGGATATGCTGTTGCCGCGCGTGTTCGACTATGTCACGAATATCGTCTTTGGAGAAAAACAGGCGTGCCGGACCGCGGGGATTGCTTCGATCGCCGATCGCCCCGACGCTGGTGAGCTTGGGGTATTGCTCGATCTCAACCCGCCAACCGGGATCATCGGTCAGGTGCAGGTGCAACACGTTGAGTTTATGCATGGCCATTGCATCAATGGTTTTTTTCAACTGTTGTTTCGAGAAGAAATGACGTGAGACATCGATCATCAGCCCGCGCCAGGAAAACCTGGGGCGGTCCGCGATCTCAACCTGTGGAAGCCGTAGCTCCCCGGGCGCCAGGCGTGGCGGGTTCGGAGCATGAACGTCCGGCGGCAACATCTGCAGCAGGGTTTGGACCCCATAGAATAACCCCGCCGGGGTGGCAGCCAGAATATCAACTTGTCCACTCCTCACACTGAGCCGGTAACCTTCCTCGCCTGTGTCTGCTTCAGTGCCAGCAGCGAGGCGCAAGACAATCGTGGTTGAGTCATTGTGCACCCGGCGTGTTCGGATCGGCAATTTGAAGCCGCTGACTTTGCGCAATCGCAGGGCCAGGTAGGTCGCAACAGTATGCGCCGCGTCCGGTGCGATCAGCGCGGTTTGAGCATCGATGCTGAACGCGCCCGGAGCGACTTGCATGGACAATGGCAGCGGAATGATGGCGGGAGCGGCTTCTTCACTCATGGCATGGAAACAGGGTAGCAAAAAGATGAAAACAGCGCTGATACCTATGGCGCGGAGGGGGGTGTTTATCATGTCAGTATATTTCCAAAAGGAAGAACTTAGCACAAGTCCATCTGTCAAGAGGGATTTAGGGGGTTAAAGGGCGCATCAACTGTTACTTTTATTGTGCCGCCGCTGTTACAGGGATCGACGCGTCGCTCCCTGCCACTCCGCGATAGGCAATTACCGTATAGCGGTAGGTCGTATTCGCAGTCACCTTATTATCCCTGTAGGTTTTGCCCCTGGCCACCCAGTCATGATAAACGGGGGTACAGGGGTCGTTTCCCTCTTCCTCCACACAACGGTTAACATCGTATCCATCCGGTGCGCCAAGCGCGTCGTCGGGGACGGTCCAACTCAGGCTGACGGCCTTGGCGCTGGTCGAAGCCACCGTCACAGTAGGCACCCCGGGCGCCGGCAACGGGGTCACCAGGAATGATTTTGATGCCTTGCCATTACCGCTGTCGTTTACCCCGCGTATCTTGAAAACGTAGCGCGTGCCGTTAGTCAAATCGGTGACCTCAGACTGCAGGTCCGGCCCCCTGTTCCAGACGTCCTTCATCTCTATCCAGTCGCCGTAAGTGCCGCCCTCCGATTTTTGGGCATATTGCCAGATAATACCCTCCTGCATCGGGTCAGCCCATCCCATCCGGACCTTCGTGTCCCCACCGGCACCGTAGGCATAGCTCGGCTTGGCCGGCTTCTGTGCCATTACTGCCACTGTCGGCAACAATAACGCAACCCCCAACAACAGGGGGTAAACGAATCCAGGCAACCGCTCGGTCAGTCTCTTATTCATTGTGCATCACTCCTATTCATTTTTGAAATCCCGGCTTGACCCTCATCCCTGCCCGTGTTGCTGTCGGGAAAGGCCGGAATGAGGAAATATTCATCCGGAGG
>JAAXHV010000343.1:0-1128 GCA_012270695.1 Gammaproteobacteria bacterium
TCCTATTATGAAAAGGCCCGGGATGAGGGGGCTGAAATTATTACCGGCGGCGGCATTCCACCGGTGCCGGATAAACTGGACGGCGGCTTCTGGGTGGAGCCGACTATCTGGACGGGTTTGCCCGAATCCTCGTCGGTCAATCGAGAAGAGATCTTTGGTCCGTGCTGTCACATACAGCCTTTTGACGAGGAATCCGAGGCCATCAGCATGGCTAACGACACACCTTACGGGTTGGCAACGGCCATCTGGACCGGGGACGCGGCGCGCGCGCACCGGGTTGCTGCCGCCATCGAGGTAGGCATCACCTGGGTCAACTGCTGGTTCCTGCGGGATCTGAGGACGCCTTTCGGCGGCTCCAAACAATCGGGCATAGGCCGGGAAGGGGGTGTACACTCCCTGGAGTTCTACACGGAAATGCGCAACGTGTGCCTGAAACTGTAAAACATTACCACAGAGAACACAGAGAAAATTTCGATCGGCCATTCCCGCGCGGGTTTACCCCTGTCTGGTGTTGAGCAGGGGCAGGATGCGCCGGAATGACGACGCTGGTGAAGTGATGAACCTGACTGAAGATAAAATACTATCCTACGGCAACACGCTTTACGATTGTTTGAGGGCGCGCAGGACTATCGAGCCCCTAACTGACCAGGAGCCTGGAATTACCATTGAGGATGCCTATCGTATTTCACTGCAGTTGCTGCAGCAACGCCAGGATGATGGTGAAAAAATCATCGGCAAAAAGATCGGCGTTACCAGCAAGGCCGTACAGGATATGCTGCAGGTCGATCAACCGGATTTCGGTTACCTGACAGACCGCATGGTTTACAACAACGGGGATGAGATGCCCATCAGTTCGGAGATGATACAACCCAGGGCAGAGGGCGAAATTGCGTTTATACTGAAACACGACCTGGCCGGGCCGGGGATAACCAATGCCGCGGTCCTGCGCGCCACTGAATGTGTAATGCCCTGTTTTGAGATAGTCGATTCCCGTATCCGCGACTGGAAGATCAGGATCCAGGATACTATTGCGGATAACGCGTCCTGTGGTTCGTTCATGCTGGGTGACAGGGCCGTTAACCCGCGCAACGTCGACTTGGTTACCTGTGGTATGGTGCATACAAAGAA
>JAAXHV010000343.1:1203-2372 GCA_012270695.1 Gammaproteobacteria bacterium
GCCTGGCTGGCGAATACCCTGGGCGAATTCGGTATAAAACTACTGGCGGGCGAAGTGATCCTGTCCGGGTCCCTGGTTCCCCTGCATCCGATAGTGCCGGGAGATTCGATGGGCCTGTCGATTGGCGGTATCGGCAATGCAGCAGTCCGGTTTACCTGATTGTTTTGCCACACGGTGCTCGCAGAGTATGTTTGAACCACAGAGAGCACCGAACAATTCCATAGAGTCTCTGTGATCTCCGTGTGCTCTGTGGTGTAAGTCATATCTGTGGTGTAAGTGATATGGGAGGCTATTGATATGAAAGTAAATGCTGCCCTGGTCGGTTCCGGGAATATCGGAACGGACCTGATGATGAAGGCGTTGCGCAGTGACTGGATTAATCCGCTGTGGATGGTGGGGATTGATCCCGACTCCGATGGTCTGGCAAAGGCAAGAGCCGGCGGATTGAAGACCACCCACAAGGGCGTGGAGGACCTGCTTGAACATATTGAAAGCGATGCTGTCAGGATCGCCTTCGATGCGACCTCTGCGTACGTCCATCCGGAAAACTCCCGGAAACTGGAGGAGCGGGGTGTGCTGGTGATCGACCTGACGCCGGCGGCCATAGGGCCTTATTGCGTGCCTCCCGTCAACCTGCAGGATCACGTCGGCAGTCAGGAGACCAACGTGAACATGGTCAGTTGCGGCGGCCAGGCGACGATTCCCATGGTGGCTGCGGTGAGCAGGGTGCAAGCGGTGCAATATGCTGAAATCGTGGCAACGGTGGCATCAAAATCCGCCGGCCCCGGCACCCGTAAAAA
Organism: Gammaproteobacteria bacterium; assembly: GCA_012270695.1. Classification (GTDB taxonomy): domain Bacteria; phylum Pseudomonadota; class Gammaproteobacteria; order Eutrophobiales; family Eutrophobiaceae; genus JAAXHV01. The sequence goes on from JAAXHV010000343.1 coordinate 2,004, forward strand.
CATCGATGAGTTTACCCGCACTACGGCCAGCGGGATAGAACGGGTCGGTGGCGCCAGACAGGGGAAGGCCATCATCATACTCAACCCGGCGGAACCCCCCTTAATCATGCGTGATACCATCCACTGCCTGACGGAAGACGCGCCGGACGAGGCCGCGATTACCCTGTCTGTACATGAGATGATCCGGGAGGTGCAAAAATACGTGCCCGGGTACCAGCTCAAAAACGGCCCCGTATTCGACGGCAAGCGCGTGTCCATCTTCATGGAGGTGAAGGGGCTTGGCGATTACCTGCCGGAATACGCGGGCAACCTCGACATCATGACTGCCGCGGCGTTGCGCACCGGTGAGATGTTTGCGGAAGAAATCAT
>JAAXHV010000344.1 GCA_012270695.1 Gammaproteobacteria bacterium
CCCGATACGCTTTCGGTCGCAGGCACCCGCTGGCGGCAAAAATCCGGCGCAATCATCGCATCACCTGGTGAGAAATCCGGGCTAGTTTCCTGCGCTATTGCTGACCGGGCCTCCGGCAGCAGGCGTAGCATCCCGGCAGCGTTTCGGAGTGCCTCGTCCCGGGTCTGTGGGATGCGCAAGTAGTTCCCGTCTGGTCAAGAACCGCGTTAATTCTTTCCGCTCGGTAAGGGTCCGGCCAACGGTGGACAAGATTCCAGGGGTAGTCGTGGGGAACGATGCGGTGGTTGGCATTGATGATCAGGTTAGCGGGCGGGGATGCGGCATTTATTGCGAAGGCTCTGGGCGGTATCGCTCGCGCCAAAGGCATGTCCCAGGTGGCGCAGGATGCGGGACTGTCCCGCGAAAGTCTTTACAAAGCACTTTCCGGGGAACGCCATCCCACGCTTCTCAATCAGGAGGCACAACATCTCGTTTGAGGAAGCAAGCACTGTTCTGGCGGATAATTTATCAGTCACTATTCCTGACCCTCTGCACCCTGGTAATGAAGAGCGATTGATTACTATCGGACAGTCAGAAAGACGAAGCGTGTCCTTGTAGTGGTTCATACTGAGCAGGGTGACGTTATAAGACTGATGTCCTCCCGGCGGGCAACAGCACGGGAACGCAAGAGGTATGAAGAAAAACATGGCGAGTAGAAAAGACCCCGATATATTGGATGAGTATGACTTTTCGGATGGCGTCAGAGGAAAGTATGCGCAACGCTATAGAGAGGGAACCAATATCATCCGGCTGGACGAAGACGTGGCCGAGAAGTTTCCGAATTCGGAAAAAGTCAATGAGGCATTACGCTATTTAATCAAGCACCCCCCTGCAGCATAGGCGCCCGCTTTAATAAAGCCTTCAGGACGCTTTCCCTGTAAATGGTTCATGAACGTGCCGATGTCCAGTTGTCATGGTCTGGTGAATACACTACTTAAACGATTCCATACCGGTTGCGGTATTGACGGAAGCAGGTGACAGGAGTTTTGCCGCAGGCGGTGATCTGAAAGATTTGGATTCCGTAGCCAGTCGGGAGCGATGGGGCTGACATGAGGACTTGTACATGTTGGAAGTGAGCGTAAAAAGAAAAATACAAGTAGGTGAATGGGTGTACTGAAGCAATCCCTCGAAACCTTTCTCGCGACCGTAGCCCGATCGTTTATAGCCACCGAAGAGCAATTCCACACCTCCGCCTGCGCCACCACTTTTGTCACGTCCACTTTGCGCTATACTGTCCCGTATGAGTAAACATAAACACTTTCTGGTTTTGATGTTGTTTTTATTCGGGGATCAGGCCATGGCAGGTACCTTTCAAACCTGTTCGGAAACAGCCGGAAATAATACGCAGATCGAGAGTCAAAAGATGGAAAGGGATTGCCATGAAAGCGGAGATGACGAAACCTATAATCCTGAAATCTGTGATGTCCAGCATTGCTGTATGGGCGCCACATCCTCTGTCATGTATCCGCTTCCCCAATCAATGGCGGACATGAACAAGCCGCGTGTCAATTACCTGAGTTACACCTGTATCCGTTCCTGTCTTAACGATATTTATCATCCCCCGAAATTTCTCCTGTAACCCGTATCCCTCAGCAGAGGATGCGGGCCTGTGAACTCGTAGCCCTTGCCGGGTCACCCGGGGCCACTCCGGGGACCCATTTTGTCAATGGCAATCCGATTGATTTACCTGGTCATTATGTATGCGCAGGGTTCTCTTATATGTGTTGCCGTCAGCCATTCTGTTTATGCCGGGCATAAGCCTGGCTGATACGGTCAGTTATGAATTTGATATCGGTTACCGGGAGATAAACGTCACCGGACAACCGGTTTCCGCCATGGTCATCGACGGTAAAATCCCCGGCCCGACCATACAGGCAAACCTGAATGACAGACTCAGAATCACTTTTAACAACCGGATGGACGTGGAGACCTCGATCCACTGGCATGGCGTTCTTCTGCCAAATGATCAGGATGGGGTGCCTTATTTGACCACGCCGCCCATTGCGGCCGGCGATTCGCTGACTTTTGAGTACCCTGTCACCCATGCCGGCACCTACTGGTATCATGCCCATACCGGTTTACAGGAACAACGGGGGCTCTATGGCGCGCTTGTATTTCGCGACCCGACCGAAGCATACCGGTATGACAGGGAACTGGTCCTGGTATTGTCGGATTGGACCGATGAACACCCGGGAACGGTGTTGAGGAACCTCAAACGCGACGCTGATTATTACGCGCTGAAAAAGGATACCGTGCAATCCTGGTCGGGTGTTTTGCAAAATGGCAGTCAGGCGGTTAAAAACAGGCTCAATGGTGCATTGATACGCATGGGTCCCATGGACCTCTCCGACGTGGGTTATGATGCGTTTCTGATTAACGGAGAGAGAAGTTCGGATAATACTGGGATAAAACAGGGAGAAAGAGTCAGGCTCAGGATTATCAATGCTTCAGCCTCCAGTTATTTTTACGTCGACTTCAGCGG
>JAAXHV010000345.1 GCA_012270695.1 Gammaproteobacteria bacterium
CCACATACACACCTGTTGCCGCAGCTGCTGGGAAAAGACAAGACCGTCATCCCGCCCGGTTACGCGGCTGTCATGCACGTCTACCCGCCTCACCCGCTGCATGACAAATACGGTGCTGATAAGCCATTTGGCCGCGCGCAATACGGCGCGTTTCAGGAAGTACTGGAACAAGTGGGTATCGAAGACTACCTGAAAGCAAAAAATGCTGCCAAAGACCCGGCCTCTGCAGGCGCTGCTGTTAACTCGAGGTGGCATGACATTGCCCGGCAGGTTGTTACAATGCAATATCAGGAGTTAGCCCGCATAGCTCACTAATGGAAACGCATACAACGTAGTCTGTGATGGCATCAAAGTGATATAATCACCCTAATCTATTGACAGCATGCATAGTTCCGTCGGTGACAAGCGACGAGATATGCTGACTAATTCCTAATTTTTAATTCTTAATTACCAAGAGGAGTGTTGCAATGAGTGCGGATGAAGACCGAGTGTTTTTTTATAACTATTCGATTGTGATTGGCCTTGAGGCCGTGATGCTCGTTATATTTCTGGTGTTGGCCTTGTACCTGGGCGTGGATGAAGACGCGGTTGCGCGCAAGAAATCAACCAAAGTAACCGCGAATACCGTTCCGGTAGGCGTGGTGAACGTGCTCGATGAAACGGCAGAAGCAGCGGCGGTGGCCAGCGTTGCAACGGTAGCCACCGATACTGGCCCCGCAGACATGGGTCACCGGGTATATCAGGGACTCTGTATCAGTTGTCACAACGGGTTGCCAGGCATACCCAAAGTCGGCGACAAGGCCGCCTGGGAGAGCCGCATCGCCCAAGGCATGGCGCTGATGTATGAGCGCGCCATCAAGGGCTTTATCAGTGAAGGCGGACTCATCGCCATGCCGCCCAAGGGCGGCAATATGAACCTGACGGACGAAGAAGTCAAAGCTGCTGTTGATTACATGGTGGCGAACAGCCAGTAATCCATGAATCGGCCCGGCAGAAAAATAGTAATATGCCTGTTCGCCGTAACATACGCGCCCTGTTTGTATTTTCCCTTGTTTTCATAAGCGCCATCCTCGTTGGCGCTCTCCTTGCATTTCCCGCATACGAAGTTGTTACCGAATTCACGGAAATCCCGTTCAGGAAAATAATATCCCGGACGACGCTGCTCAGCGGCCTGCTGTTCAGCCTGCTTTATTTCTCTTACAGCAGCGGACTGTCTTTACGGCAACTCGGGATCCGTTTTCACAATGCCCATATCCGGCTTTTGCAAGGACTGGCGGCCGGGCTCGCCTGCATAGCGATCATCGAATGCAATCTCCTGCTCCTGGGCATCCATGATCTTGATGAAGAACGACTTTTCTCACTCGACGCGGTTTCGCTGTTGTTATTCCAGGGCTTGATCACCGGGTTACTGGTCGGTGTTGTCGAAGAACTTATCTTCCGGGGCGCCCTGTTGGGCGGGTTGAGCCGGCAAACCAACAAGGTGGTTGCGCTGGTTACGGTCAGCCTGGTGTTTGCCGCCGTGCACTACCTGAAATTCCGTGACTTGCCGGCAGATACTGTCATTACCTGGTACACGGGTGTGGCGATGCTGCCGCCGGCGCTGTTCCAGTTTGCCGACCCGGTACGCTACGACGCCATGCTGACCCTGTTTTTTCTGGGCCTGTTGCTGGGCCTGGTGCGCATCCTGACAGGCAACCTGATCCTGTGTATCGGTATTCATGCAGGGCTGATAGCAGGGGAAGCGACCATCCAAAGCGTTGCCTATCTCGTTCCGCATAATCCTCATGCCCACCTGGTAAACCGTCACGATCAGTTCATGGGAGATTTAGCCTCCGTGTGGCTGCTGGTTTTCTGCGTGACGTTTTATTTTTATTACCGGCGCAAACAGAACCGCATCAGCCCATGACTGGCCCGCATATCTCACCAATTCGCTTGTCATCGACGGAAATATATGCGCTATCAATACGTTATGGTGATTATATCACTTTGTTGCCATCACAGACTGCGCTGGATGCGTTCATTGCGTCCATCCCTGGACGCAACCCTGTGGGCGGCTGTCGCCGTGCAAATCGG
>JAAXHV010000346.1 GCA_012270695.1 Gammaproteobacteria bacterium
CCATGCTCGTAATAAGTTTTGCCCACATGAGGTATGCGTTCAGCTTCGGCATAAATGATCCGGCATAGATTAATGTGATCTTTCGAAGTTATTACTTTTATACCTGTCCTCCCGATCAGTTTCAGGCCTTCTTCGATACTGAGGGTTGTAAGATCCAGATTTTCAATGGGGGCCAAGTGGTCACGTAATTTCTCATCCAAGACGGCAATGAAAAGCGCCTGCCTGCTTCGAAAATGTTTGTATATGGTGCTTTTTGAGGAGCCGGAACGTTTTGCCAGATTATTCATACTGGCTTTTTCATATCCCAATTCCAGGAACATTTCGGTAGCGTATTTAATAAGTTCCTGGCGCTTCAGCAGGGCATCCTTGCGCATTTTTTTGACAGTGGGTCCGGCTGTCTGCTGATCAGTATCGCGTAATTTTTGGTTAATACTCATGTATGTTTGCCTGGTCTTCAGTATATTGCGGGCATCAACGTTAAGGAACCTGTTAAGCCAGAGGTTCCTACGGTACAGGGATGTAGCGTCTCTGACAAGTCCTGGATAGACTTGATCAGAGCTTCCTTAATATAACATCCTCCACAGAAAGTAAAACCGGTAAGGTGTTATACTATAGCGCCTTTAACATTCACGTTTCAGGAAAATGAGATGGGTTTATTGGTAGAAGGCAAATGGCAGGATGAATGGTATGACACCGAGTCCAATCAAGGACGGTTCATACGTTCTGAATCCCAGTTCCGGAACTGGGTAACCGAAGACGGTTCACCAGGACCTTCCGGTACAGGAGGGTTCAAGGCTGAGGCTGGTCGCTATCACCTGTATGTCTCCCATGCCTGTCCTTGGGCCAACCGCACCATGATCTACCGCAGTATTAAAGGTCTTGAAGCGATGATCTCCCTTTCCGTGGTCCATTGGCACCTGGGCGAGCACGGCTGGACGTTTGAACCAGGTGACGGCGTCATCCCCGACCCGATGTTCAACGCGAAATATTATTACGAAATCTACACTGCCGCAGACCCCGGGTATTCAGGCAGGGTCACCGTACCGGGGTTATGGGATAAGCGCAGCAACACCATCGTTTCCAATGAATCATCGGAAATCATCCGCATGTTCAACAGTGCATTCGATGAGGCCGGCGCCAGACAGGGTGATTATTACCCGGAACACCTGCGGGATGAGATCGATGCGATCAACAGCCGGGTGTTCAGAACCCTGAATAACGGCGTGTACCGGGCCGGTTTTGCCACTAGCCAGGAAGCTTATGAAGAAGCGGTCTATCCGTTGTTTGATACCCTGGAGTGGCTTGAAGACAGTCTGCAAAACCGCCGCTACCTGACAGGTAGTCGGATCACCGAGGCGGACTGGCGTTTGTTCACTACGCTAATCCGGTTCGACCCGGTATACGTGAGCCATTTTAAATGTAATAGAAAACGGCTGGTCGATTATCCGAATTTATGGGCCTATACCCGTGATCTCTACCAGCAGCCCGGGGTAGCGGAAACGGTTAACATGGAACATATCAAAAAGTCTTATTTTGGCAGTCACAGCATGGTGAACCCGACCGGTATAGTTCCCGTAGGACCAGAGTTTCACCCCGAGGCGCCCCATGAACG